>JBJEQH010000001.1:0-5441 GCA_051881655.1 Candidatus Heritagella sp.
AGCATCTGCGGCGTTGCCGTTCTGGCGCTGTGCGTGGCCGCCGGTATTATCTGGCCGCTGTCCGGCGACTGGAGCACGGTTGTGTTCTGGCGTGTATTTGTATTCATCTATTGTGCAGTGGCTTCCATCACCCCTGTGTGGATTCTGCTGCAGCCCCGTGATTATCTGAACAGCTATCTGCTGTACTTCATGATCATCGCAGCGGTTCTGGGCATTCTCGTCTCCAACCCGACCATCCAGTTGACGGCTTTCGCCGGCTTCGAGGTAAACGGCAGCTTCCTGTTCCCGACCCTGTTCATCACGGTCGCCTGCGGCGCTGTTTCCGGTTTCCATGCCCTGATCTCCTCGGGCACCACCTCCAAGCAGCTGTCCAATGAGAAGGACGCCAGAATGATCGGCTACGGCGGCATGCTGATTGAGTGCCTGCTGGCTGTTATCGTTCTGATCACCATCGGTTCCATGAGCGCTGACGGCAGCTACACCGGTTCTCCCGCTTCTGCGTTTGCTACCGGCGTTTCCGGTTTCTTCGCTGCCATTGGCTTCGGCGAGCAGGCCGTCAGCATCACCTACACCGTGATCTGCCTGTCTGTTTCCGCTTTCTGCCTGACCTCTCTGGATACCTGCTGCCGTCTGGGCCGCTTCACCCTGCAGGAACTGACCGCTCCGAAGGACGGTTCCGAGCCCAAGGGTATCCGCAAGGCCATCCAGAACAAGTATGTGGCAACGATTATTAACATCGCCTGCGCTGCTGGCCTGTGCGCTGCCGGTTATGCGACCATCTGGCCGCTGTTCGGCGCCTGCAACCAGCTGATCGCTGTGCCGGTTCTGATGACCGCGGCTACTTGGCTGAAGCAGCATGGTAAGGGCCACAAGATGTTCTATGTTCCCATGATCTTTATGGCGCTGGCCTCCATTTCTCAGCTGGTCATGAGCCTGATCAACTACAGCAAGGGTCTGTTTGCTGATTTTGGCACCTGGGGCACCAACGGCCTGCTGGTTGTCATCGATGCTCTGATCCTTGTCTTGGCTGTTGCTACGCTGGTAGAAGGCTTCGGCTTCCTGTTCGGCAAGAGAAAGCCGGCTTCGGAGAAGGCTGCCTGATTGTAACAGAAGGATTCCTTCCTGTTATAAAAAGGAAATTTCTACGTAATGGATAAGGGCGCTGCCTGGCAAAAGCTGGGCAGCGCTTTTCTCTTTCCCGCAAATGGCCGCGCGGAAGGGAAAAGCCGACAGCTTGACAGATGCAGGGGGATTTCCCCTGCGGGAAGGGAGACCAAATGATTTGCAGAATAAACCCGCCCCTTGGGGAAGAAGAATGGATTTTTGTAGTGGTGCTCTCCTGTGAGAACGGAAAGCTGCTGCTCAGCCGGAAAAAGGGAAAAACCACCTGGGAAACGCAGGGAGGCCATATCGAGCCCGGAGAATCCGCCGGGCAGGCGGCCCAAAGAGAACTGTGGGAGGAATCCGGTACCATGCGGGCCACTCTGACCCCGTTATTCTCCTACTGGGCGGGGGAGGAGAACGGATCCGGGGCATCCGGCGGGGTGTTTCTGGCCGAAATTGAAGAGAGGGGGGATCTGCCGCCCGCTTTTGAGATGGAGGAGGTATGTGCGTTCTCTTCCCTGCCGGAGAACCTGAGCTACCCGGCGATCACCCCGATCCTCTTTCAGGAGGCAAAAAGGCGCGGGCATTTCCGTAAAGTGGAGGGATGGCTGCCGGCCCGGAAATAAACCGCTTTGGCGGACTTTCTATGGGCAGCAACACCTCCCACTGACAAAACAGAAAGCACCCTTTGGGGCAGTTCACATGGAACAGGGGCCCCAGAGGGTGCTTTCTTTGGTTTTGAGAATGGTCCGAAAAGAAAGGGCGTATGCTTTATGCAGCGAAGCGAACCACCGCAAGACCGCCGGAAATACGGGGAGTTACACCCGCGCACAGCCCGTGCGGTGGGCGGCCTCGGCGACGGCTGCCGCCACAGCAGGGGCCACACGCTTGTCAAACACCGAGGGGATGATGTTGGTTTCACTCAGATCACTTGGAGCGATCAGGTCCGCCAGGGCCTGGGCAGCGGCGACCTTCATCGCTTCGTTAATTTCGCGGGCCCGCACATCCAGCGCTCCGCGGAAGATCCCCGGAAAAGCCAGCAGATTGTTGATTTGATTGGGGGTATCGCTGCGGCCGGTACCTACAATGCGGGCACCGGCACGTTTGGCCAGTTCGGGGTCAATCTCCGGGGTGGGATTGGCGCAGGCGAATACAATGGCATCCCTGCCCATGGTGCGCACCATGGTTTCGGTCAGGCAGTGGGGCGCAGAAAAGCCCAGAAAAACATCGGCGCCGGGCAACACCTGTGCCAGAGTTCCGCTGCGCTTTTCCGGATTGGTGATTTCCGCCAGCGCCGCCTGCGCCCCGGTCATACCGGGCAGGCCGGGAACCAGTGCCCCGATTTTATCGCAGACCACCACGTTTTTCAGCCCCAGGCTGAGCAGCAGCCGGGTGCAGGCCGTACCGGCGGCACCCGCGCCGTTCACTACGGCGGTCACCTGGGAGAGATCTTTCCCCACCAGACGCAGGGCGTTGAGCATGGCGGCGGCGGTGACCACAGCGGTGCCGTGCTGGTCATCATGGAAGACCGGGATATCCAACCGCTGTTTCAACTTTTCCTCAATTTCAAAGCATCGTGGGGCGGAAATATCCTCCAAATTGATCCCGCCGAAGGAACCGGCCAGCAGCTCGATGGTGCGCACGATCTCATCGGGGTCCTTGCTGCGGATGCACAGCGGAAAGGCATCCACCTGGCCGAAGGCCTTAAACAGGGCACATTTGCCCTCCATAACCGGCATGCCCGCCTCGGGGCCGATATCGCCCAGCCCCAGTACCGCGGTTCCATCGGTCACCACGGCTACCAGATCGCCCCGCCGAGTATAGGTATAGCTCAGGTCGGGATCCCGGCTGATCTCCAGACACGGAGCGGCCACACCGGGGGTATAGGCGGTGGACAGATCGTCCCGATCCGTCAGGGGACAGGCCGCTTCGACCCGGATTTTCCCCTTCCACTGGCGGTGCATCTGCAGGGCGCGTTCTTTGTAATCCATGGGGTTGCCTCCTTTTGTTTTGGGTAAAGGTAAGCGGATTTTCCACGCGATGGGAAAAACCGGTGGAAAATTACAGGCGGATGCGGACGGCCACTGCGTCGTGGTCCGAGAGGAACAGCCCGTCCCGGCGGTCATTCCACAGTTCGGCGGACAGCACTTCCACCTGGGGTGAACAGAAGATGTAGTCAATTTTCTGGGGCGGGTTCATTTCGCCAAAGGCGTGAAAGGTACCGCCCAGCGACCCGGCCGCGTCCCGCAGGGGGATGATCTCGCTCTCTGCGATCAGCCGCATCTCCGGGGAATCCGGCTCGGCATTGAAGTCCCCGGTCAGCAGAACGGGCAGCATCTCGGCACGGGAATCATCGTGAATGCGCTGCAGAATCTGTGACGAGGCCAGCAGCCGTGAGACGGCGCCCAGATGGTCGGTGTGGGTATTGTAAAAACGGAACCGGCTGGCCCCCTTTTGCAGCGGGGTGAGAACGGCACAGGTCAGCACCCGGGGGCAGGGGCTTTGATCCGCGCCCATGCGCGAGCCCGCCGTGTGGGGCGACTGGGACAGCCAGACGGTATCCAGCTGGTCCAGGGCAAATCGGTCTTTCCGGAAAGCAATGCAGCTGCTCTCCCCCAGGTGGTCCGTTTCCCGGCCGCCGCCCACCAGGTAGTAATCCGGCAGGGCCGTGGTCAGCTGGCGGCGCATGTCTTCGGTGATCTCTTGAAAACCAATCAGATCCGGCAGGCGTTGGTTCAGCACCTCGCAAAGAAACGGAAACCGGAAGGAAAAGCTGTTGGCGCCGTCCTCCATGGTATTCGTGCGTAAATTAAAACTCAGAACCGTCCATTCGTGTTTCATTGGGATAACTCCTCCCGGCCGCCCGGCGGCCGTTTTTTCTTCCCTCTCAGTATAGCATAGCCGAAAGAGAATGCAAGAAAGCGGCGGGGTGAGAATGGGGAAAAAACATGACTTTTTTCCCGGAAAGAATAAAAGCACCGCATGATACCATGCGGTGCCGCAAAAGGGGAAAGACCCCTCCTTTCTAAAACATCTTTTTCAGGTTCAGCTGCATCTTGTTTCCCGAATAACCGCACTGGCGGTAAAACGCGTGGGCTTCGGTCCTTGCGGCCCCGGAAACAAGCCGGACACCGGCGCATCCGGTTTTCCGTGCCCATACTTCCACTTCTTCCAGCAGGGCCCTCCCGATTCCCCGCCGCTTATACGCTTTTAACACCGCGATGCCCATGATATTCTTCATGGGAGGGGCATACAGCAGCTCGTAATCGCAGGCGTGGACATATCCCACCACACGGTCGTCCGCGACCGCCACATAAATTTTGTCGCGGCTGCTTTCCAGCAGCTGCCGCATTTTCCGGCAGGTATCCTCCGGCGGAAAGGAGTATCCCATCTCCTCCTCATTCAGCCGGCAAATGGCCTCGGCGTCGGAGACGGTTCCTTCCCGGATGAAAAAATTTCGGTTTTCTGCCATGGGGCATTCTCCTACCTATGCAAAGCTGATTTTGAAAAAAGAACGTTGCTTGTGCAAAAAGACTCCGATGACGGGGACGATTGAAAGAACCGCAGAGAGCACCATATTTGTTCCCTGTATAAACCGGGATTTACTTTTTAAATCTGTTCCCGGTATTTATATAGATAAGCCCTGCTGAAATAACGGCAAAAAACAGAGCCAGCCTCCTTGCCAAACATGAACAGTAATGCTGTGATGAGAAGATGAATGACCAGAAGCATGGAGAACCCCTCTTTTGCAAGTTCCAGTTTATCGGAATCAGTATACCTCCGCTTTGTGTTTTTTTCAAGTGCGCAAGAACGTGTTTTCCGGTGTCCGGCTCGTTTCAGGGATGTACAGACGGAGCAAAGAAACGGAAGAGGGAAAGAAATCTCATGGAAAATATTCCTTCTACCCCAAAGGGCAGCCGGATGCGTTGACCCGGCCGCCCTTTGGCAATGATACAAGTTTTTTCCGGATCGGTATCTGTATCTCTGACAGCCACTCTCCTTCATCGTCTTTATTCCAGATCCCATCAATATAGCTTTCTCTGATCTCACCGGCAATTTCATATCCATTTTCTTCAATATACTTTAGGACCGTTTCATAGGATTCTGAAAATGTACGATAGGATCCCTTGTGATACACACAGGCTGCCTGTATTTTAGGAAGCGTTCTGAAATACAGCCCGCCGGTTTCCTCTTTTGCCGCCGTTACCGATTCGCAGATTTCGACCAGAATATCCTCATCTTTGTACCCCGGTTCCAGGTAGTTGGTAAAGCAGTATTCCGGGACAGCACATTCACATCCGGTTTTCTCCATAAGCGCTCCCATTTTCGGCATCACC
>JBJEQH010000002.1:0-5422 GCA_051881655.1 Candidatus Heritagella sp.
TGCCCCCGCTTTGCATATGCAGAAAGAAATCCTGCTGCCCCAGCAGAATCCCGCGCAGCTGCAAAAGCAGCGGGGCAATCTGCTGCTTCATATCCCCCCAGCCGATACTGTCCCCGCCGAAGGGATACAGGCCGTACTGGGCATAAATCAGCAAAAACAGCGCCGTCACCGCGCCGGCCGATGCCGCCCCCCAGGCCCATCTTTTCCTTTTTGTCATGGTTTCTCCTTTCTCTTCTGCCAAACAACCGGAATTCCCCCTCCAAAATGGGGAATTCTTCAAAAACAAAGGAAGGGAAAAACAGAAAAACCCTCTTCTCTGTTTCTCCCTTTTGGCTTTGTTTATACCAGGGTTTATACCAAGGCGACCTTGTGGAAAACTTTCTTTCCCTTGCGCAGGATCAGCGCGTCGCCGTCAAAATCCGCCTGCGTCACCATCCGCTGCAGATCGGTGACCTTCTCGCTGCCCAGGGTGACGCCGCCCTGCTGCACCAGGCGCTTTCCTTCCCCGCGGGAGGACGCCAGCTTCGTCTTCACCAGCAGATCCAGAATCGCGATGCCGTCGCCCAGCTCGTCCCGGCTGAGCTCGGTGGTAGGCATATGCTCGCTGTCGCCGCCGCCCACAAACAGGGCCCGGGCGGCCGCCTGGGCCTTGTCGGCCTCTTCCTTGCCATGGATCAGCTTGGTCACTTCGTACGCCAGAATCTCCTTGGCCTTGTTCAGCTCGCTGCCCTGCCAGGTGTCCATCTCGCGGATCTGGTCCATGGGCAGGAAGGTGACAATGCGCATGCAGCGCATCACGTCGGCATCCGCCACATTCCGCCAGTACTGATAGAACTCGTAGGGCGAGGTCTTGTTGGGATCCAGCCACAGGGCACCCTTTTCGGTTTTGCCCATTTTCTTGCCCTCGCTGGTGGTCAGCAGGGTGAAGGTCATGGCCTCGACGCTCTTGCCGTCCTTGCGGCGGCACAGCTCCACGCCGCCGATCATGTTGCTCCACTGGTCGTCGCCGCCCAGCTGCATCTGGCAGCCGTACCGGCGGTTCAGCTCCAGGAAATCATAGCTCTGCATAATCATATAGTTCATCTCGAAGAACGACAGCCCGCGCTCCAGCCGCTGCTTGTAGCACTCGGCCGCCAGCATGCGGTTCACCGAGAAATGCACGCCGATCTCCCGCAGAAACTCGATATAGTTCAGATTCCGCAGCCAGTCGCCGTTGTTGGCGATAATCGCCTTCCCATCGCTGAAATCAATCAGACGGGACATCTGCTTTTTAAAGCACTCGATGTTGTGGTCGATGGTCTCGACGGTCATCATTTTGCGCATATCCGTCTTGCCGGTGGGATCGCCGATCATCGCCGTGCCGCCGCCAAACAGCGCAATGGGGCGGTGCCCGGCGCGCTGCATATGGGCCATGGCCATAATCGGGACAAAATGCCCCACATGCAGACTGTCCGCCGTGGGATCAAACCCCACATAGAACGTAATCTTTTCGTCGTCCAGCAGATGGCGCACGGCTTCTTCGTTGGTGACCTGTGCAATCAGGCCGCGCTCTTTCAAATCCTCGTAAACACCCATTTTCGTACATTCCTTCCTTTCCTGAATCAAACGGCAGGGCGGCTGGAAAAAGAAAAGCCCCCTGCATCCTGTTGCATGCAGAGGGCGGAAAATCCGCGGTACCACCTCAGTTCACCGATGCCTCACAGCACCGGCCTCACGGGTACAGTCATACCCTTGTGCTTTAACGCGCACACACGGCCCGTCGCCTACTCGTTTCCTTTCAGCCGGCAGCTCCGGAATGTATTTCGGGGCCTCCACGCAGCTGCTTCCACCCGCCGCAGCTTCTCTTGGCCGTGGGAATACCCGTACTTCTTTCCTTCTTCGCCTGTACGTTTGATTATAACACGGGGAGAAAAAAAGTCAAGCGCCGTTTTCCCCCATTTTCAGCATTTCTTCGGCATTCTGCAGCAGAATCGGGGTCAGCTCGCCGCCGCTGATCAGGCGGGCGATCTGACGCACGCGCTCCTCCCGGCTGAGGGGCTGCACGCGGGTGTAGGTTTTGCCGTCCTCCACTTCCTTGCGGATCCAGAACTGGTGGTGGGCCATGGCCGCAATCTGCGCGGTGTGGGTCACGCACAGCACCTGCACATTTTCGGCCACCTCTCGCAGCTTCTGCCCCACCTTGCGGGCGGCGCTTCCGCTGATCCCGGCGTCCACCTCGTCGAAAATCATGGTGTCCACCGGGTCGTGACAGGCCAGCACCGTCTTCAGGGCCAGCATAATCCGGGACAGTTCGCCCCCCGACGCAATTTTCGACAGGGGCTTGGGCTCTTCGCCCGGGTTGGTGGAGATCAAAAACTGGATGCGGTCACAGCCGTACTCATTGAGCGGACAGCGCACCTGCTCCACCCGGAAGCACACCCCCGGCATATCCAGAAACGCCAGCTCCTGCGAAACGCGGCGGGTCAGCTCCAGCGCGGCATCCCGCCGGCGGTGGGACAGCTCGCGGGCCAGGGCAATGGCCTGCGCCTTTTTCTCCTCAAACTGCGCCTGCAGCCTTTCCAGTTCCTCGTCGGCGTGCTCGATGGCGAGGAGCTCTCTTTTCGCCTTCTCCAGATAGGCGAGCATCTCCTCCTCGGTGCGGCCGTATTTCAGCCCCAGCCGGTACAGGACATCCAGCCGCTCCTCCACCCGGGCCATCTCCTCCGGGTCAAAGCAAAGCAGCCCGGAAAACCGCCCTTCCTCCTCCGAGAGGGCCTGCAGATCGTAGTAGCAGCTGCGCAGCTGGGCCGCCCAGGCTTCCGCCTGCGGCAAAAAGCGCGCGGCCTCCTCGGCGGCATCGGCGGCCTGCTGCAAAAGCTCCACGGCCCCGGGCTCTTCGCCGCCCTGCAGCGCCTCCCGGCAGCGGTGAAGCTGCCCGGCCATCTTCTCGCTGTTGCGGAACAGGGTCCGCTTTTGCTGCAGCTGCTCCTGCTCGCCCACCGTCACGGCGCCGTTTTCCAGCTCCTCGATCTCGTACCGCAGCAAATCCGCCCGGCGGGACTTCTCCTCCTCGTCGGTCAGCAGGGCATCCATGCTCTTCTGCACGGCCCGCAGCTCCCCGTACACCTGCCGGTACTGCTGCCGCAGGGGCTCCAGTTGCCCCATGGCGTCCACATAGCCGCGGTGCTGCTCTTTATCCAGCAGCTCGTAGCTCTCGTGCTGGCCGTGAATCGTCAGCAGCCGGGCTCCTGCCGCCGCCAGCACCGCCACCGTGACCGGCCGCATGTTGATCCGGCACAGGCTTTTCCCCCCTGCGCGGATTTCCCGCTGCAGGATCAGCGTATCCTCTTCCTCCGGAACGGGAACGCCCTGCTCCTCCAGCTCCGCCGCCAGAGAACCGGGAATCCTCTCGAAAACCGCCGTCACACAGGCCGATTTCGCCCCGGTGCGGATCAGATCCCGGGAGATCCTTCCGCCCAGAACCGCGTGGATGGAATCAATCAGGATGGATTTACCGGCGCCCGTTTCGCCGGTCAGCACGGTCATTCCCCGGGAAAAATCCACGTCCGCCCGTTCGATGACCGCGATATTCTCAATGGTCAAATGTGTGAGCATTGCCGTATCACCTGCCCGCCAGCAGTTTTTTCAGGCCCCCCTGCATATTCAGGGCGTCGTCCTCGGTGCGGCAGGCGATGAAAACCGTGTCATCCCCGGCCAGCGTTCCGACCGTGCCCTTCCAATGGGTGGAGTCGATGGCCGCACAGACCGCCTGGGCCATGCCGGTCATGCACTTTACCACCAGGAGGTTCCCGGCCGCCTCGATGGAGAGGATGGAATCGGCGAACAGCGTGAGAAACTTGGTGGAAACCCCCGGATTGCTCTCCTGCCCGGTGGAATAGTGGTACCGGCCCTCGCTGCTCAGGGTTTTGATCAGCCGCAGCTCCTTGATATCCCGGGAAACTGTGGCCTGGGTCACGTCGTAACCGGCTTCGCGCAGGCAGCGCAGCAGCTCCTCCTGCGTGTCAATATCTTTTTCCCGGATCAGTTCCAGAATTTTGGCGTGGCGTCTTGTTTTCATGTTTCACAGTCTCCTTTCGGCCAGCTTGTCATTGACAACCTGATAAAAATTTTTGTGATTCAGCCGGATGATTCCCGCCGTAAGGGGGGAGCGCCGGATGGTGACCGGCACCGCCGAGCGGATGGGCAGGATGGTCTCGCCGTCCAGCGACAGAAGAATCTCCTCCTCGCTGCCGCAGTGGGCCCGGGCGCACAGCGTTGCATCGCCCCCGAACACAACCGGACGGGTAAACAGAGAGTGCGGGCAGATCGGCACCAGGCCGATGCAGTCCAGCGAGGGATCCACCACCGGTCCGCCGGCCGAGAGGAAATAGGCCGTGCTGCCCGTGGGGGTGGAAACAATCAGGCCATCGGCCCGGTAATTGCAGATGCTCTCGTTATTGAGCAGCACCTCCAGGTCCAGAATGTGGGAATACGTACCGCGGGAGAGAACCGCATCGTTGAGCACCGAATAGTGCCGCTCCTCCCCGCCGATGGACACATCCAGCATCATGCGCTTCTCCACCGTGTAGGCGCCCTGCACCAGCTTTTCCAGCTGGTCCAGCTCGTGGCGCTCCAGCGTGGCCACAAACCCCAGCCGGCCCACGTTGATGCCCAATACGGCTTTCCCGTACTGCGCCGCACCTTTTGCCACCTGGATGATCGTGCCGTCGCCGCCCACGGCGATCAACACATCGCCCTGCCGGTACAGCTCTTCTTCGCTGTCCACAAAGCGCACCCGGGGATCCTCGAAAACGGTGCGCATCTCCTTCTGCATCAGCACCGGGGCGCCCAGGGCGTCCATCTTGGCGATCAGCGTGCGGGTACAGCGCTCGGTTTCCAGTTTATCCAGATTGGGAACAACCGCCGCGATCATCGTCCGGCACCCCCCAGTTCTTCATGGGAGAGCCGCACTAATTCTGCCGGGGAAACCGGCACACAGGACGGCTCTGCCTCTTTCTTTACATACAGCAGGTATTCGATATTCCCCTCCGGCCCCTTAATGGGGGAGAAGGTCAGCCCCCGCACGGAAAAGCCGATGGTCTGCACAAAGGATACGATTTTCTCCACCACCTGGGTGTGAACCTCCGGGTCGCGCACGACCCCCTTTTTCCCCACCTTGTCTCTTCCCGCCTCGAACTGGGGCTTGATCAGGCAGACGCCCTCGCCCCCGTCCCGCAGAAAGCGGTGGACCACCGGCAGTACCAGGGTCAGGGAGATAAACGACACATCCACGCTGAAAAAATCGCAGGGCTCGGGCACCTGCTCCGGGGTGAGGTAGCGCACGTTGGTGCGCTCCAGATTGACCACCCGCTCATCCTGGCGCAGCGCCCAGGCCAGCTGGCCGTAGCCCACATCGATGCTGTATACCCGTTTGGCGCCGTTC
>JBJEQH010000003.1:0-23098 GCA_051881655.1 Candidatus Heritagella sp.
GGCAGCGACGGTCGGCAGCTTCTCCAGGAATTCCTTCTCGTCGATGATGCTGGTTTCGGCCTTCACACCGCCGGGGCCATAGTTCTTGATGGCCTGCGGGATGTTCAGATCGTCGTTCATCTTGCGCAGCTCGGCGATCAGCAGATCAACCTTCTCCTCGACGGTGTTGCCGCCCAGAGCCAGGAAGTCAGCGATCTGTGCATAGCGGTCAGCAGCGGTGGCATCCTTGCTGTTGTACTTGATGACCTTGGGCAGGTACATCGCGTTGGCGCAGCCATGGATGATGTGGCCGCCGGTGAAAGCAGCGCCGGTCTTGTGAGCCATGGAGTGAACAATACCCAGCAGAGCGTTGGAGAACGCCATACCGGCCAGGCACTGTGCATCATGCATACGGTCGCGGGCATCCATATCGCCGTCATAGGACTTCTTCAGGTCGGCATGGATCATCTTGATGGCATGCAGGGCCAGCGGATCGGTGTAGTTGCAGTTCATGGTGGAGACATACGCCTCGATCGCATGGGTCATGGCGTCCATACCGGTGTGAGCGGTCAGCTTCGCGGGCATGGTCTCGGCCAGGGCCGGATCAACGATGGCGACATCGGGGGTGATGTTGAAGTCAGCCAGCGGATACTTGATGCCCTTGGCATAGTCGGTGATAACAGCGAAAGCCGTTACTTCGGTAGCCGTACCGGAAGTGGAGGGGATGGCGCAGAACTTCGCCTTCTGACGCAGGGTCGGGAAGCTGAAGGGGGTGATCAGGTCTTCAAACGTGGTCTCCGGATACTCATAGAAAGCCCACATGGCCTTTGCCGCATCGATCGGAGAGCCGCCGCCCATGGCGACGATCCAGTCGGGCTGGAACTCCTGCATAGCAGCAGCACCCTTCATAACGGTCTCAACGGACGGATCGGGCTCGACACCTTCGAACAGCTTCACTTCCATGCCGCCCTCCTGCAGATAGGAGACAGCCTTATCCAGGAAGCCCATTCTCTTCATCGTGCCGCCGCCGACAACCAGAATTGCCTTCTTACCGCCGAGAATTTTCAGCATTTCCAGGGAGCCTTTTCCATGATACAGGTCTCTGGGCAGAGTAAAACGTCCCATTTTTACGTACCTCCAAAAAAATTTTGAAATGATGGATAACCGGGGAAATCCCGGGAATCGTCGAATTGGCCGGAAAAAACATTCAAAAAGAACGTTAATTTTCTAACAACCTTATTATAACACTTGGAATTTCTCTTCTGATAATGTATAATATGCATGGCAGCCATTATTTTTTGAGATGGGGTTGGCAGCGGATGGATTTGCAGCAAATTTTGGCCGTGCAGGAAATATGGAAGACAGGCTCGATTACCCGGGCCGCCAAAAATCTGTTTATGGGGCAGCCCAATCTCAGCCGCTCACTGCAGGAGCTGGAGGAAGAGGTGGGGTTCCCCATTTTCGACCGATCGTCCCGGGGGGTCCGTCCCACGCCGGAAGGATTGGCCTTTCTGCATCGGTCACAGGAAGTGGCACAGGCTATGAATAGCCTGCAACAGATTTATGGGTCGCAGCGACAGGAACCGGTGAGAATCCTGATCCCCCAGGTGTTCTATGCCGTGGGATGCCTGGCGGATTTTCTGGCACAGGAGGCACGGAAAAGTCCCATATCGGGGGGGAGCCTTCCGCATCTGAATATGGAGCAGGTCCCGGCAGATCAGATAGAGGAACGGGTGGAGCGCAGTGAACAGACGCTGGGGATTATCCGTTTTGAAGAGGGAAGAAGATATAATCTGTATGACCGGTGGCAGCGGAAGGGGCTGATTTGGAAAGAACTGATGCGTTTTCCCACGCGGGTTACGCTGTCGAACCAGCACCCGCTGGCAAAAAAGGAGATGCTGCAGCCGCAGGAACTGTATCCCTATACGGAGCTGCGGGGGCAGTATGATCATATCAGCCGCCCGGAATTGGAGAAGAATGAGAGGAAAGTGCTGACGATCCCCGACCGGCTGGACCAGCTGCAGATTCTCAGTCAGGTGCCGGGGTCCTATCTGTGGACCGGTCCCATGCCGGAAAAAGTGCAGCATCTGTACGGACTGTGCCAGCGGCCGGTAGAGGGGGCAGTTACCTGCCAGGATGTATTTTTAATGCGGAATCCGCGTTTTTTGCCGATGTTCACCCGCAAATGGATGCAATATTTGCGCGTGTGGCTGCCGCAGAATATGCAGGATACGGAGTTTTTGGGGGAAGAAAAGCGGACCTGAACGGCCCGGAGGCGGAAGGAAAGGAGAAAAACAATGGCCAATGAAACCCTGTTCACCACAAAAGCGGCCAGCTATGCAAAAGGCCGGCCCTCCTATGCACCCGGGGCGATCGGGCGCATTCTCGACTGTCTGGCAATGGGAGGATATCAGCCGGCAGCGGACGGGCCGTGGGCGCGCATCGCGGACATCGGATCGGGAACCGGGATTTTGTCCCGGGAGCTGACGGGGCGAAACCTGGAGGTCTATGGAGTTGAGCCCAACGAGGCTATGCGCGAAAAGGCGGAACACCAGCTGGGGACGTGCGGGCATTTCCACTCGGTGGCGGCTTCGGCGGAGAACACCGGTCTGCCGGATCACAGTATGGCGATGGTGACAGCCGCCTCGGCGTTTCACTGGTTTGACCCGGAAGCGTTCCGAAGGGAATGCCTGCGCATTCTGGTGCCCGGGGGCCTGGTGTGTCTGCTGATCAATGTGCGGGAATACGATGACTTTACCCGCCGCCAGCACGAACTGTGCCGGAAATACGGGGTCGGATTTACCTCGCTGATCCACGGTTTTGAGGAGACAAAGGAGAAGGCCGCCGTCTTTTTTGAAGAGGAATTTCATCTGGAGCGGTTTGAATTCCCGCTGACCTATGAAAAAGAGGCCTTTATCAGCCGCAGCCTTTCCTCCTCCTATGCGCCGGAAGCCGGCTCCGAAAACGGACGGCTCTATATGGAGGGGCTGCAGCGGCTGTTGGAGGAAATCCCGCAGGAGCGCGTTACCGTTGCGAATTTTACCGCCTTGTTCTGGGGAAGACCGCGCGGCTTGTGACAGAAAAGGCTTGAGAAACAGAAAAATTTGTGATACCGTAAAAGAAACCAAAGGAGAAAGGAAGAGAGCAGGATGAAGATGACAGCATCCGTCCGGCAGCAGATCCACGATTGGCTGCAGGACCATCGGGAGGAAATGATGGCGGATATCGCCGCGCTGGTGGCCATTGACAGCGCAAGGGGCGAGGAAAAAGAGGGAATGCCCTATGGCGAGGGGCCGTACCGCGCCCTGTGCGAAGGGGAAAAAATCCTGAAAAAATCCGGGCTGATTCAGGTGGCCATGCACGGCAACCGGGTGATCACCGGTGACCTGAATGAAAACGAGACGGAGCTGGGCATCCTGGCCCATCTGGATATTGTGCCGGTGGGCAACGGCTGGACGGTTCCGGCGCTGGAGATGACCCGGAAGGACGGGAAGATTTTCGGCCGCGGCGTGATTGACGACAAGGGCCCGGCGGTGATGGCGCTGTATGCCATGCGCGCCCTGAAGGAATGCGGGGTACCGCTTGCGAAGAACTGCCGGTTGCTTCTGGGTTCCGATGAGGAATGCGGCAGCAGCGATATCGCCTGGTATTTTGACCGCAATCCCATCCCGCCCCAGACGCTGTCGCCGGATGCCTCGTACCCCTGTATCTGCATCGAGAAGGGGAGCCTGCGGGTGGACGTACAGGGCCACTGGGAGAAGCAGCCGGCCGAACCCCGGCTGATCCGCTTTGACTGCGGCGTGAAGGTAAACGTGGTGCCCGGAGAAGCGGAGTGCGTGGTGCGGGGACTGACCGCAGAGCAGGTCCTGCAGCAGGCCGAAAAGGAGACCGGAGGCATTGCCTTTACCGCAGAGGAGACGGCAGAGGGCACGCGGATTTGGGCCAAAGGCTCCACGGCCCACGCCAGCCTGCCGGAGACCGGGAATAACGCGCTGACGGGTCTTCTGACCCTTCTGTCCCATCTGCCGCTGGCCGCAGGGCGCAGTGGGGAAGTGATCCACGAGCTGTGCCGCCTGTTCCCCCACGGGGATACCTGCGGAAAAGCGGCCGGTGTGTATCAGGCCGATGAGGAGAGCGGAGAGCTGACGCTGGCCTTCTCCATTCTGCACATGGACGAGGAGGGGCTGAGCCTGAATCTGGATATCCGCGCCCCCATGTGCGCCAATGAGGAAAATGTGCGGGATGTACTGCTGGAGCGGTTTGCCGATGCCGGCCTGACCATGAAGAAGGAAGCGATGAATCCGCCCCACTACGTCAGCAAGGACTCCCCGCAGGTGCAGCGGCTGGTCCGCATTTTCGAGAGCTACACCGGGCAGTCCCTGCCGGCCCTTGCCATTGGCGGCGGCACCTATCTGCATCATATCGAGGGGGGCGTCTCCTTCGGGTGCGAGTTCCCCGGGTATGATTACAACATGCACGGCGCCGATGAGTACGCCATTGAGGAGCAGCTGCTGCTCTCCAGCGAGATGTATGCGGCCGCCATTGTGGATATCTGCGGATAAAAACAGCGGCAACAGAAAAACAGCCCCGGCAGGGAACGAAAAATCGTTCCCCGCCGGGGCTTTCGTATATCCTCAGCAGATCCGCGGCAGGCCCTCTCCCTGCAGGACATCCAGCCGCCGGCGCCCGCCGATGGCGGTTTCCTCCAGCAGAGTGCCGGGTTCCCCTTCGATCACCCGACCGATACAGCAGGCGTTTTCACCGTAGGGACTTGTGCGCAGGCAGGAGAGCGCCTGGGGCACATACTCCTCGGGCAGGGTGAGCACCATCTTGCCTTCGTTACCCATGTACAGCGGATCCAGCCCCAAAATAGCGCACAGATCCCGCACCGCCGGGGTGATGGGCAGCTTCTCCTCCTCCAAAAGGAAGGTTTTCCCGCATCCCTCGGCCAGCTCTTTGCACACGGTGGCCAGTCCGCCCCGGGTCACATCCCGCATGGTGTGGACCGGAATTTCGTGCGCCAGCAGGGCCTGAACCATACCGTGCAGGGGCGCGCAGTCGCTGACAATGGAATTTCGGATCCCCATGCGGTGGGACAGAATGGCCGCGTGGTGGTCCCCCAGTGTACCGCTGAGCAGGATGACATCGCCCGGTCGGCTGTTCGGCGAGGCAATCTCCCGTCCCTCCGGGACAAAACCCACGCCCGCCGTATTGATATACAGCCCGCCGCTGCCCTGGGTCACCTTGGTGTCTCCGGCAATAATGGCAACGCCCGCCTCTTTGGCGGCAGCGGCCATGGACTGCACAATCCGGTCGAGAAGATCCGTGTCCAGTCCCTCCTGCAAAATGAATCCGCAGGTGAGATACTGCGGGTCGGCCCCGCGCATCAGCAGGTCGTTGACCGTACCGCACACGCTCAGCCGCCCGATATCGCCGCCGGGAAAAACCAGCGGGTCCACCACAAAGCTGTCGGTGGTAACAGCCAGGCGGCTGTGGCCGGGGACAACGGCGCTGTCCTCCATCTGGCCGAGAATCGGGTTTTCAAACCAACGGGCGAAAATCGAGCGGATCAGCTCGCCGGTCATGGCGCCGCCGCTGCCATGGGCCATGGTAATTTTCATGGTGGATCACTCCCTGTGATGAATCAGATATTGGTGGCAGCTGCCCTCTTCCGAGACCATGCAGGCCCCCTGTGGGGAGAGCGGCGTGCAGTGCTTGCCGTACAATGGGCACTGGGGCGGGGAAATCCGGCCGGCCAGTACCTGGCCGCAGCGGCAGGCGGGATTGACGGGGGTATCCTCTTCCAGACCGGAACTGCCGGCATCAAACCGGGCAAACTCCGGGCGGAGCCGCCGCCCGGAACCGGGGATGAACCCCAGCCCGCGCCACACGGCGCCGCAGGGCTCGAAAAAGGTGTGCAGCAGTTCTTCCGTTTTGGGGGAGGGGAATTCCGGCACCGCCGCGGGGTACAGGTTTTTGACCACGGCGCGGCCGCGGTTTTTCACCAGAAAATGCAGGGCCATCAATAGCTCCGGCCCGCGGAAGCCCGCCACGGCGAAGGGAATGTGGTAGGTTTGCGCCAGCGGCTCGAACCGGCGCCACCCGGTTACACTGCACACATGCCCCGGCGCCAAAAAGGCGTCGATGACCGCGCCGCCGCGGCACAGGGCGTCAATCACCGGCGGCATGGTTTTCAGAGCCGTGAACAGCCGGACGTTTTCTGTTCCGTTCTCCAGCAGATCCTGCAGCAGCAGGGCATAGGCCGGGGTGGTGGTCTCAAATCCCACGGCCGCAAACACAAAGAGGGTGCGGGGGTTTTCCCGGGCCAGGGGCAGTACATCAAACGGAGAGTAGACCATTTGAACCTGCCCGCCCTGGGCACGGCAGGCGGCCAGGCTGCGCCCGCCGCTCCCCGGTACCCGCAGCAGGTCCCCAAACGTTACCACGCAGGTATCTGCCTGCAGAGAAAAATCACACAGCCGGTCGATATAGGACGTGGGGGTGACACAAACAGGGCACCCCGGGCCGGACAGCAGATGGATGGCCGGGGAGAGCAGCGAGGGGATTCCCAACCGGGAAATGGCGGCGGTGTGGCTGCCGCAGACCTCCATGATGGAAATGGGGGGGCCGTCGTATGCGCGCAGCTCCTGCCGGATATCGTCAAGCGTCATTCTTTGGCCTCCTGCAGCAGGGCGATCAGTTCCTCGGCCTCGGTCTGCTGCATCACCTGGATCACACACCCGGCATGAACCAGCGCCCAGTCCCCCTCCCTGACCGGGACCAGTCCGATGCGGGCCGTCAGCCGGTTACCGGAAAAATCCAATTCCGCTGTTTTTTCATCCACCCGGAGAACCTTCCCCGGAAGCGCTACACACATGGCAGAAAACCTCCTCCATAGGCCTGCCCCAGAGCGATGCCGCCATCCCCCGGGGGAACCTGTTCATTGCGATATACGGTAAAGCCGTCCGTTTGCAGCAGGGATGTGCAGCCGGTCAGCAGAATGTGGTTGCAAAAGCAGCCGCCGGACAAGACAACGGTGCGGTTTCCGGTTTCCTGCCGCCACCGGCGGCACACCTCCCGCACTCCCCGGCACAGGGCCTGATGAAAACCGAGGGCCAGCCCGTCCGCTGAGGCGCCTTCTTTTTGGGCCTGCTCCATGGCGGGGAACAGGGCGCGGGTATCCAGCACCCACCTGTCCTCCTGCCGGATCAGCGGCAGCGGCAGCGGTACGGGGGCGGCGGCCCGGCGGGCCGCCTGCTCCAGCAAAACGGCGCACTCTCCCTCGTAATCATTCCGGTCGTGCAGCCCCAGCGCGGCGCACACCGCGTCAAACAGCCGCCCGGCTGAACTGCTTTTTACGGTATTCACTCCCCGGGAGAGCGCCGCTTCGGTAAGGGTGTTCCCCTCGCCCTCCAGCGGAAGCCCGCAGGCAAAGCGGTACCCCCACAGGGGCAGCCGGGCCTCCCGGGCAACGGCATCCCCGCCCGGCAGCAGGGGGGCATACAGGTGCCCGTAGCGGGAAAAATCCCCCGCCTCGCACTGCAAAAATTCCCCGCCCCACACCGTGCCGTCGGTTCCATAACCGGTGCCGTCGAAAATCACGCCCAGAACCGGGCCGGTCAGCCCGTGCTCGGCCATAACGGACAGAGCATGGGCGTGGTGGTGCTGAAAGAGCGTGACCGGTAGATTTCTCTCCCGATCCTCCCGGGCGGAGAGGTACAGGGGGTGCCGGTCGCTGCACACCCGCTGGGGCCGGATGGAGAACAGCGTTTCCATCCGGACAAGAGCAGCCCGGCGGGCCTGCAAGCAGCCGTCCTCCTGCAGATCCCCCCTGGGCTGGCTGAGATATACCCGGTTTCCCTGGCACAGGGCGAATATGTGCTTCAGATCTCCGCCGGAGGCCAGCATGGGCGGCAGTTCCCGGGGAACGGAAACGGGGTCGGGCACATATCCCCGGGCCCGACGGATCATCAGAGGTCTCCCGTCCGGGACGGACAGCACGCTGTCATCCAGTGGGGTCAGAATTTCCCGCTCGTGCCACAGAACGCCGCCCAACGGCGATTGGGAGGAGAGAAGGGCCAGCGCCTCCCCGTCCCGGATCACCATCGGCGCACCGGACCGGTTCAGACTGGTCAGAATCAGGGGCCCCAGTGTGCGGGTGAGCAGAATCTGCAGGGGATTGGAGGGGAGCATGGCCCCGATCCGGTCGCTCTCCGAGCAGACCGAGGGGGCAAAATCCCGCTTTTTCCGGAGCAAAACGATCGGCCGGGGAGAAGAGAGAAGCAGGGCCTCCTCCTCCGGGGAGACCGCACAGAATGACTGCACACCGGAGATATCCGGAAATAAAACCGCAAAGGGCTTTTTCTCCCGGTGTTTCAGGGCGCGCAGGGTCCGGGCGGTTTCCTCCCGATCCGGCCGGGCCGCCAGGTGGTAGCCGCCGATGTCCTTTATCGCCAGGATTTTCCCGTTCCGCAGCAGGCGGCAGGCTTCCTCCAGCGCCGCCTCCCGCTCTTTTCTCTCTCCGCCCGGCAGGCTGAGGATCAGCTGGGGGCCGCAGTGGGGGCAGGCGATGGTCTGCGCATGGCGGCGCCGGTTCCCCTTTTGGGTGTATTCCTCCCGGCAGTCCGGGCACAGGGGAAAACGGTCCATGGTGGTCGTCTCCCGGTCATAGGGCAGCGCCCGCTGGATGCTGTACCGGGGTCCGCAGGCAACGCAGCTGAGAAACGGGTACCGGTACCGGCGGTTTTGCGGGTTCAGCAACTCCCGTTCACAGGCTTCGCAGGTGGGCAGATCCGGGGTCAGCCGGGGAAGAAGGGGTGTTTCCTCTTCACTGGGGAGAATGGTGAACGAAGAAAATGGGGTAAAGGAGAGTTCCTTTACCCCAATGGTATCCACCCGGGCGCCCGGGCAGGCGGCCAACTGCTTTTCCAGCTGCTGCAGGGTTCCCTCCTCCCCGGTGACGGTAAGGGAGACCACCCCGCCCCGGTTGCAGATGGTGCCGGTAATTCCCAGCCTCTCGGCGCACTCGGCCGCATAAGGGCGGAATCCCACCCCCTGCACCAGTCCGGTAAGGGTATAGCGGCGGGTAACCCGGCCCATCATGGCTCGGTGGGGAGCATGTGGATGCATCCCTTGGGACAGTGGGCCTCACAGGCGCCGCAGCTGACGCATTCGCCGGCGTTCAGCGTCCAGGTTTTGGCGGCGCGGTCCACCGTAATGGCAGAGGCCGGGCACTTCTTGGCGCACAGCGTGCAGAATACGCACTGGGACAGGTCGGCCTGCGGATGCTTGGGGCCGCCGGCCTCTTCGTGGATTTCCAGAGCATGGCGCGGGCAATTATTCACGCACAGGCTGCAGCGCAGGCACTTGTGGTGGTCGATCTCCCAGGTTTTGTTCGCACGGTCCACGGTGATCGCCTCGTTGGGACACTTTTTGGCGCACAGGGTGCAGTACACGCACTTGGACAGATCCACTGTCACATTGCCCATCTTCATCTCGATGGCCTCGGGCTTGTGGTAGATATCCAGCTTTTTCTCATGGCCGGGCACGGGATAGCCGGGCACGATTTTCAAGCACTTTTTGGGGCATTTTTCCACGCAGTAGCCGCACTGTACGCAGTCAAAACGGTGGATGCTCCAGGTGTGGGCATCCCGGTCCACATTGATTGCCCGGGGCGGGCAGCTGCGGGAGCACAGTCCGCACAGCAGGCAGGTCTCCATATCCACTTCCACATGGCCGCGGGTACGGGCCGGGTACTCCTTCGGGGTATCGGGATAGGAGGTGGTCACCGGTTTGTGGAGCAGGTTGTGCAGCACGGTACCGGCAAACGGCATCAGTTTTGCCATGAATGTTTCCCCCTCTCAGCGCTCTGTGCAGCTGATGCACGGATCAATGGTCAGAATCAACAGCGGAACATCGGCCAGCTGGCTGCCCTTCAGGGTTTGCAGCATGGCCGGAATATTGGCAAAGGTGGGGGTGCGCACCCGCATACGGTCCAAAAACTTGGTGCCGTTGGCGCGCACATAGTAAATGGCCTCGCCGCGGGGCTGCTCACAGCGCATAAAGAATTCGCCGTTGGGGTTGCCCTTCACCGGGGCCGCAAGCGGTCCCTCCGGGATTTTCCCGGCGGCTTGCCGGATCAGATCCATGGACTGAAACAGCTCGCCGATGCGCACCTGGCAGCGGGCATAGCTGTCGCCGATGTCGCTGGTAACGGGCTGTACCTCCAGGTTTCCGTAAGCCGCATAATTCCCCGTGGTGCGCAAGTCATAGGCCACACCGCTGGCGCGCAGCATGGGGCCGACAGCCCCCAGGGAAATGGCGTCCTCTTTGGTTAAAAAGCCCACATCCCGCAGGCGGGTATTCACCGTGTAATCCGTTAAAAAGGTCTGGGTCAGCCGCCGCAGGTCCTTTTCCATATCCGACAGGCGGGAGAGGAAGTCCCGCATCATATCGGGGGGAATATCCTTTAATACGCCGCCGATGCGGTTTACCGAGAAAATGACCCGCCCGCCGGTGGAGATTTCAAACATATCCAGGATTTTCTCGCGCATACGCCACGACTGCATGAACAGGCTCTCAAATCCGAATGCATCGGCCAGAAGCCCCAGCCACAGCAGATGGCTGTGCAGCCGGCTCATTTCGCACCAGATGGTGCGCAGGTATTTGGCCCGCTCGGGGACGTCGATCTGCATGACGTGCTCAACCGCCTCGCAGTAGCCCATGCCGTGCATAAAGCTGCAGATTCCGCAGATCCGCTCGGCCACATAGACAAATTCCTGATAATCCTTCTTTTCCACCAGCCGTTCCAAACCGCGGTGCACATAGCCGATGGAGGGGACGGCCTTTACCACGGTCTCATCCTCCAGTACCAGATCCAGATGGATGGGTTCAGGCAGGACGGGGTGCTGGGGGCCAAAGGGAACAATGCTCTGTTTTGCCATCCTCATTTCCTCCTTCCAAACGGGGTTTGGGTGTCAATGCGGTACAGCTTGTCCTGCATATCCGGTGCAATGTGCTGAATCCGCACACCAAACAACTCGCGCATTTCATTTTCATACAAAAATGCGCAGTCGTAAACCTGGCTGATGCTGGGGATTTCCTCTTCCTGCGGCAGAACCAGACGGAAGGTGTGCAGTTCATATTCCCGGGCAAAGGAATAGCTCAATTCATAATAGACCCCGCCGTTTTCCGGCTGCTTCAGCGTGACCGCACAGATCTGGCACAGCCGCCAGCCGGCAATTCTCTTCTCGATCACCCGGGGCAGCAGCTCGACCGGGGGCAGCGTTTCAATCAGGCCGCCGGGGGCGGTCAGCGCATTCCTCTCATTTTCCGTCATGATGGTGCTTCTCCTCTCTGTGCCGGCGCATGAATTCCTCATGTTTTTTCTGGAACAGCTCGACCGCCTGCACCACGCCGTCAATAATGGATTCCGGCCGGGCGGCGCAACCCGGTACATAGATATCCACGGGGATGGTCGTATCCACCCCGCCCCGAATGTTGTAGCATTCTTTAAAAATCCCGCCGGTACAGGCGCAGGCACCCACAGCCACCACAACCTTGGGGGCGGGCATCTGGCTGTAAATCTGCTGGACTACCGCCTGATTCTGGCTGTTGATTCCGCCGGTAATCAGCAGAATATCCGCGTGCAGCGGGTTGCCGGTGTTCACGGCGCCGAAGCGCTCGATATCGTAAACCGGTGTCAAACAGGCCAGCACCTCAATATCGCAGCCGTTGCAGCTGCTGCCGTCATAGTGCAGCAGCCAGGGGGAACGTTTCAGTTTTGCCATTTTTTCTTTCCTCCTTCCGGCTTACAGCAGGTGGATGACGAGATCCAGCACCAGCAGATTCAGGCCGCCGCACAGCAGGGTAACCAGCCAGGAAGAGGAAAAAACCTTGTCCCATTTCAGGCGGGCGGCGGTATTGTCGATCAGAATTTCCACAAAATAGACAGCCAGCACTGCCAAAATAGCCAGCGGCCAGCTGAGCGGATTTTGATTGATAAAGAACAGCGCCAAAATCCCCAGCAGCATCACATTCTCGTACCACTCGGCGATTTCGGTCACGGCGTACAGCGAACCGACCATCTCGGTGGTCACACCGCGCACCATCTCCTGATGGGCGTGGTGACCGGTGGAGAGATCAAAGGGGGATTTGCGCATTTTAATGGTCAGAATAAACGAGAACCCCAGGAAAAAGCCCGGCAGATAGATAATGGGGCTCCAGGTATTCTGGGTGATTTCCGCTACCTGGAAGCTGCCGGTGGCCAGGTAAAAACCCACGCAGGTCAGTAGCACCATGGGTTCATAAGCCATCATCTGCAGCAGCTCCCGCTGGGAAGCCAGGGCGCCGAAGGGGGAATGGGTACTGCACGCGGCCAGCACCAGGAACATGGCGGCCGTTGTCAGGGCAAAGAAGCCCATCAGCAGATCATATCCCGCAAAAATCAGGGCACCGGAAAAAACCACAAAAACCAGATAACTGACCACCATGAAGAACTGCGAGCGGTTTACGAGGAAAATCTGTTTATTAAAGAGCTTTACGATATCATAGAACGGCTGGAAGACCGAAGGACCGCGGCGCCCCTGCATACGGGCGCTGATTTTCCGGTCCATTCCGTCCAGCAGGCCGCCCAAAAACGGTGCCAGCAGAATGTAGCCAACACAGCTGAGAACACGGGTGATATCCATCTTATACCGCACCTCCCACCAGAATGATACACATCATCACGGCCAGGCAGGCCGCACTGATGATGATACAGGGATGCAGCAGCCGCTTTTCCCCGAACAGGTCTGTCATGTACCAGTTGCTGATCTGCAGCTCCTTCTTCTCTCCCAGGGAATCGACAAAATGGTTGTTGTCACCGGCATTGGCCCCGCCCATGTACGAGATGACGTACCGGTGGCTGAGATTGCGGGTGAACAGATAGCTGCAGGCAGGCAGCAGGAAAATGCAGCACAGCATGATAATCATCAACAGCATGTTGTCCGCCGACAATACCTGAACCGATACGCCGAACATCTCGGTCAGCATGGGGTCCACCACCCAGCCCGACAGAAGCGGGAAGGTGGCGCACAGCAGCACCATAAAGACGGCGTGTACGTACAGGGAAACCCACTCGTTGGGTTTAGTCACATCGTGTGCCATGCGTACCCGACTGATGGAGAGAATACGCCCCAGCCATTTGGTCCAGTAGAACATGGTGGTGGCACTGCCGAAGGCCAGCAGCAGCACCAGCAGGACGTTATCCGCATCCACAAAGGCCTTCAGGGCGGCCCATTTGGAGATCAGCATACCGAAGGGCGCCAGGAACATACCGGCAATGCCGATGACCATAATCGATGCGAGCCGTGGCAGCCGGAGCATCAGCGCCTGCATATCCTCGATATTGCGGCTGCCCAGCGCGTTCTCCACGGCGCCCACGTCCTGGAACAGCATGGATTTGCTGACGGCATGGAAAATCAGAAGGAAAATGGCCGCCCACACCGTTTCGTGCATCCCCACGCCCGCACAGGCAGTGATCAGCCCCAGATTGGAGATGGTGGAGTAGGCCAGCACCTTTTTGCCGTCGCTCTGCGAAATAGCCAGCAGCGAAGCGGCGAAGAAGGTAAAGCCGCCGATCAGGGCGACCATTTGCCCGGTCAGCGTGTTATTCAGGGCAGGGGACAGGCGAAGCAACATGTACACACCGGCCTTGACCATGGTGGCGCTGTGCAGCAGAGCCGAGGTGGGGGTGGGAGCGACCATGGCGCCCAGCAGCCACTGAGAGAAGGGGAACTGGGCCGATTTGGTCAGCGCGGCAAAGGCCAGCAAGGCCACCGGTATGACGGCTCCCTGCGAGACGACTGCCTGTAGCGATACCGTGGAGAGCGACAGGGAGCTGTAAGTAATGGCCACGGCAAAACCCAGCCCCCCCAGCAGGTTCATCCACAAAGCGCGCAGCGAATTGTGAATGGCCTCTTCGGTCTGGGTGTATCCGATCAGCAGGAACGAGCAGATGGAGGTAATCTCCCAGAAAAAGTCGATCCAAAACAGGTTTTCCGACAATGCCAGCCCGAACATGGCCCCCAAAAATACGAACAGCATAGCAAAGAAAAAGGGCCGCCGGTCCCGGAATTCCTTGTGATGATGGTGGTATCCGCGCATGTAGCCCACGGCGTACAGGCAGATCAGCCCGCCGATCACCGCTACGATCAGACACATCAGAATGGACAGCCGATCAATGCGGATGTGGGCCATCTCCGGCAGAGCGGGCCCAAACAGCTCGACCCAGGCCAGCAGCAGTGTCTGCATGACGCTGAGCAGCACGATCAGGTATTTGTGCCGGCGCCCGCACAGCGCCGCAACCAGCCCCATCAGGAAGAACTCGACCACCAGCATCAGGGAATCGACCAGATGGGTATTCACAAACAGCTCGATGGGGGTACAGCCGTTTTGAACCCAGAAAAACAGCACCAGGCCGGCCAACACCATAACCAGAACGCTGCCGGTGTACATGACGATATCCCGCACCTTTTGCTTACGCAGAAAAACCAGTACGGCGGCGACCGCAAAGGGAAACAGAATTAAAAGGGGAATCAGAATTTCCACAGTATCCCTCCTCAGGATCCGGGTGGAGCCGCTTTTTTATGGGGAAAGGACGGCCCGCTTCGGAAAAAATCAGTGAGATTCGTGAAATCTCGAGAATGTAATCAATATTCCGAAATTTCATATTATTCTACCACAGAATTTGGATCCGTATATTTCGAAAAAAGAAAAATAACAAAAAAGCAAGGCGAAAGAAAAGCACTTCTGACCGTTTTGTGCCAAAAGTGCTTTTTACAAAATACACCCAAAAGAGAAAAACAGATTTAGGCTTTCTGCTTTTCGATTTCTTCGATCATGGCGGGAACAACCTCAAACAGATCCCCGACAATGGAGTAATCGGCCACCTGGAAAATGGGGGCCTCGGGATCACGGTTGATCGCAACGACCGTATCCGATCCGCTCATACCGGCCAGGTGCTGAATGGCGCCGGAAATGCCGCAGGCAATGTACAGCTTGGGCGAAACCGTTTTGCCGGTCTGCCCGACCTGATGGGCATGGGGAATCCAGCCCGCATCAACCGCTGCGCGGGAAGCGCCCAGCGTAGCACCCAGCGCATCGGCCAGCTTCTGCAGCAGGGCAAACCCTTCCGCCGATTTCACACCGCGGCCGCCGGCCACGATGATCTCGGCTTCTTCCAGGTTGACCGCTTCGGCCACTTCCTTCACGCGCTCCAGCAGGTGGACGCGGATCCGGGAGGGATCCAGATGCAGGTCCTCGCGGATGATCTCGCCGGTGCGGCTCTCGTCCAAGGTTCCCTTTTTGAACACGCCGGGGCGTACCGTACCCATCTGGGGACGGTGGTCCGGGCACAGAATCTTCGCCATCAGGTTGCCCCCAAAGGCAGGACGGGTCCAGGCGATATTCCCGGTCTCTTCGTCAATGCCCAGCTCGGTGCAGTCCGCGGTCAGGCCGGTGCCGATTTTGGCCGCCACACGGGGAGCCATATCACGGCCATTGTTGGTCGCGCCGATCAGTACGGCGGAGGGCTGGTATTTCTCAATCAGCGAAGCGAGAGCATAGGTGCAGGCGTCCGAAGAATACTGGAAATACTCTTCGCCCTCCACCAGAATCGCCTTGTCCGCGCCGTAGGCAATCGCCGTTTTGGCGGCCGCTTTCACGTCGGCACCGATCACAACGGCGACCAGTTCTTCCCCCAGCTTGTCCGCTAGCTGGCGGCCGGGGGTCAGCAGCTCATAGCCCACGTTTTTGGCGGTGTTTTCTTCCGTTTCAATCAAAACCCACAGGTTTTTGCAGTTTTCAAAGCTCATACTTCCACCCCCGTTAAATCAACTTGGCCTTCTGCAGCAGGGAAACCAGCGTACGGCCCGCTTCCTCGCCCGATTCGGCCTCGATCTTCTGTCCGTTTTTCTCGTGGGTGGGGGTAAAGGTGCCGCGCACCTTGGTGGGCGACCCCTTCAGGCCGCATTTGGCCGGGTCAATATTCGGCAGATCCTGGAACGTCAGGGTGGGAATGACCGCCTTGTTGGCCATCATTTTGCCCTTCAGCGAGGGATAGCGGGGATCAAAGGCCGTCTTCACTACGGTGATTACCGCCGGCAGGTTCGCCGTCAGGTAATCGTAGCCCTCGTCGCTCTCACGCTTGACCTTCAGCTTCCCGTCTTCCATCACGGCGTCGCTGGCATAGGTCAGCAGTGCGCGGTCCAGGTGCTGGGCGATCTCCGGGCCCACCTGACCGGTGTCACCGTCGATCGCCTGCTTGCCGCAGAAGATCAGGTCAAAGGGCGCGCCGTTTTTCTCCTCCAGGGACAGAATGGCCGAGGAGAGGATGTAACTGGTGGCCAGTGTATCCGAACCGCCGAAAACCCGGTCGCTGATCAAATACGCCTCGTCGGCCCCCTTGCTCAGGCATTCCTTCAGGGCGTTCTTGGCCTGCTCCGGTCCCATCGAGATCACGGTGATGCGGCTCTGCTTATCCTTGTCCTTCATACGGGAAGCCACTTCCAGCGCATAGGCGTCGAAGGTGCTGACGATGCTGGGCACGCCGTCGCGGATCAGGGTGTGCTTCACGGGGTCAATTTTGATAGCGGTGGTATCAGGCACCTGCTTGATACAAACCAGAATATTCATAAGCATTTCCTCCGTATGGTGCATCCGGTTGGATTATTTGATTTTCTTCAGCAGCTGATTGGCAATAACCGTGCGCTGAATCTGGTTGGTGCCCTCGTAAATCTGCAGGATCTTCGAGTCGCGCACCAGCTTCTCCATGGGATACTCGCGCATATAGCCGTAACCGCCCATAACCTGCAGACCGTCCAGCGCTGCCTTTACCGAGACATCGCTGCCCTTGGTCTTGGCCATGGCGGCCTCCATGGTGTAGGGTTTACCGGCATCCATCAGCTGAGCGCAGTGCAGATACAGCTGGCGGGCCGCCTCGGTTTCCATGGCGATATCGGCCAGCATGAACTGAACCGCCTGGAAGTTGCAGATGGCCTTGCCGAACTGCTTGCGCTCGCGGCTGTAGGCGGTGGCGATCTCCAGGGCGCGGCGGGCAATACCCACACCGAAAGCCCCGATCCCGGGACGGGAGTGATCCAGCGTCTGCATAATGTACTTAAAGCCGCGGCCCTCTTTGCCCAGCACATGGTCTTTCGGCACGCGGACGTTGTCGAAGATCACTTCGCAGGTGTTGGAAAGGCGCATGCCCATCTTGTCCTCTTCCTTGCCGATGGAAACGCCCTCGCGGTCGCGCTCCACGATAAAGGCAGTCAGGCCCATAATGCCCTTTTCCCGGTTGGTAACTGCCAGCACCGTATAGATTCCGGCGATACCGCCGTTGGTGATAAAGCACTTGGTGCCGTTAATCACATATTCGTCGCCGTCTTTTACCGCCGTGGTCTGCATGCCGCTGGCATCCGAACCGGCATTGGGCTCGGTCAGGCAGAAAGCTGCGTACTTTTTCTCCTGCATGATGTCGAACCACATTTTCTTCTGCTCGTCATTTCCGGCGATCAGAACCGGGAAGGAGGCCAGACAGTTGGCGATCAGCGTGGTGGCAATGCCCAGATCACCGCGCGCCAATTCTTCGGCAATGGAAAACATGGTCACGTTGTCCATGCCCATGCCGCCCAGTTCTTCGGGCAGGCACAGGGCGCCCAGCCCCATATCCAGCGCCTTGTCGAGAATTTCCTCCGGGAATTCGTTGCGCTTCTCGTATTCGGCGGCGTACGGGATAATTTCATTATCCACAAATTCTTTTACAAGGTTGACAAGCTCCATGCTCTCTTCGTTCAGTATCACAGCTTTCGCTCCTTTTCTCCAAGAAATTCCGCATGCATCCATAAAAAGATTTCCGGCAGGATTGCATAACGAGTTCAGTATAGCATATTTTTCGGAAAACGGCAATGTGCTTTTTGTGGAACCGGGGGATAGAAACCGGGGATATTTGTGCGAATGGCAAAAGAAACATCTGTTTTCCGGGGGGAGCTCGGGTCACAGACGGTGTAAAAAGGAAGGGGAAAAATCCCCCCTTGTCTCCGGCACCAAAATCGGGTATGATGGAGAAAATACGAAATGAGTGGGCCGGCCGTGGAACCGGGCGGCGAAAAAGCTGCCGGATATACGTTTCGTTTTAAAATGGGGATATGGGCGGCACAGGGTTTATCATTGGGAGGAGAGAACAAAGTGAAGCGCGAGGACTATATTTCGTGGGACGAATACTTTATGGGGGTGGCCATGCTGGCCAGCCGTCGAAGCAAGGATCCCAATACCCAGGTGGGCGCCTGCATTGTCAGCGGGGACAATATCATCCTGTCTACCGGATACAATGGATTTCCCATCGGCTGTTCGGATGACGAGTATCCCTGGGACCGGGAAGGGGAAGAAGGGCAGACCAAGTACCCCTATGTGGTGCATGCCGAGCTCAATGCCATTCTCAATGCCAGCGGGAAGTCCCTGAAGGGAGCGCGGCTGTATGTAGATCTGTTCCCCTGCAATGAGTGCGCCAAGGCGATTATCCAGAGCGGAATCCGGGAAGTGGTGTACTTATCCGATAAATACAATGGTACGCCCATGAATGTGGCCTCCAAGCGAATGCTTTCCTCTGCCGGGGTCAAAATACGCGCTCTGCAGACCGATCTTTGCTCGATCACCCTGGATTTTCACAAAAAATGAGAAAAAACATAAAAAGGGGCTTCGGATACACAATCCGAAGCCCTTTTTATGGGAGAATCCGGTTCCGGACGATGCCGAAACCTGTTGTTTCTCGGTATTTTCGGCCTTTACCCCTTTACGCCCGCGAAGGCAACGCCCTCGACGATATACTTCTGCGCACAGGCATATACGACCACGATGGGGATCAGGGAGCAGACGGTTCCGGCCATGATGCTGGCATAGTCGGCACTGTACTGGCTCTTGAACGAGGCCAGCGCCACCTGGATGGTGCGCAGACTGTCGCTGTCCAGATACAGCATGGGTCCCATATAGTCGTTCCACACGGCGTTGAAGGTCAGCACCGTCAGAGTGGCCAGACCGGTTTTGGTCAGCGGAAGGATAATGTTCCAGTAGGTCCGGAAAGCGCCGCAGCCGTCAATTTTGGCGGCCTCGTGCAGGCTGTCGGGAATACTGAGCATATTCTGCCGCAGCAGGAACACGCCGAATGCGGAAAAAGCCTGGATCAAAATCAGGGCGGTGTGGGTGTTGTAAAGTCCCAGCCCTTTTACGATGATGTACTGGGGTACCATAATGGCGTGCCAGGGGACCATCATGGTTGCCAGGTAGAACAGAAAGATTTTGTCACGGCCGGGGAACTGCAGTTTGGTAAAGGCAAAGGCCGCCATTGAACAGGTAATCAGCTGTAAAAATGTGATAATGACAGCGAGTTTGGCCGTATTGAGAAAATAAGTGGGGAAGTTGATCTCGGTCCACACATGGATATAGTTGTCCAGACGGAATACCTCCGGAATCCAGCGGATGGGAGTCTGGAAAATTTCAACGTTGTTTTTAAAGGATGCACTGACCATCCATAGGAACGGGACTACCATGATAAAGGTGATGAGAAGACATACCACAAAGCGGATGATGGTACCGGGGCGGATTCTCTTCTTTTTGCGGGATTGATCGTTTTTTGCCACAGAAACTACCCCCTTTACTCCACAACCCATTGTTTCTGGCCGCGCCACTGAATCAGGGTGATAATCAGGATAATCAGGAACAGGAAGTAGGCAATGGCCGAAGCGTACCCCATATCCCAGTTCGAGAAAGCCTCTTTATAGATCCGGAACACCAGCACACTGGTTGCGCGCCCGGGCCCGCCCTGAGTGGTGACGTTGATGATATCGAAAATCTGGAAAGAGCCGATGAAGCACAGGATCGTAACCATGAAGGTGGTGGGGGACAGCATGGGCCAGGTGACATGCCAGAAAATATTCCAGCTGTTGGCCCCGTCGATCCGGGCGGCTTCATACAGATGAGGGGGAATATTTTTCAGGCCGCCCATGAACATGATCATGTAATAACCCGACTGTTTCCACACCACCACCAGAATGACCGTGTACAGTGCCGTTTGGGTGGAGAAGAACCATTGGGGCAGACTGTCATAAGGAACCCCCAATGCGAGGAGAAGCTGATTCACGGGTCCTTTCTCCGGCTGGAACAGCAGCATGGCCACGCAGCCGATTGCGACCATCGAGGTCAGGTTGGGGAAGAAGTAGACCGTTTTGAAGAAACCGCCCCCGGCGATGGGCTTATTGAGGAGCATGGCCAGCGCCAGTGCACAAATGACCGTCAGCGGCACACTGAGGGCCGAATAAATCAGGTTGTTGACCAAGGCGGCCTGAAACTGGGAATCACGGAAGAACTTTGCGTAGTTGTCCAGGCCGACAAAAGAGCCTTTAAATCCGTTGAAATCGGTAAAGCTGAGCACCAGACCGGCAATAATGGGGATCGCGGTAAAAACAAAGAAACCGATAAAATTGGGCAGAAGGAACAGATAGCCTGCCAGTGCCTCCCGCTTTGCCTGCCGGTTCGTCCGGACCTTTTTTTCTGTATTTTTTGCCATGAGATAACCTCCCTCTTTCTTAGTACTGGCGGCATTTCCTTCGGATAGAAATCTGGCGCTCCCGGTTTTCCGGGGGCGCCAGATAACAGATAAGGAAAGGATCAACCTGCCAGGGCTTCTTCGCGCAGCCGGTAGAAGTTATTCATGGCATCCTCCAGGGACTGCTCACCCAGCAGATACAGTTTGGATTCCTCCAGGAAAGCGTCGTTAATAGCCGCATAATGGGGATCGGTTCCCTGCTCGGCGCCGATTTTGGCGGAGAAACGGTATTCAACGCCCTCGATGGTAACATCTTTCTTGTATGCTTCCATGGCAGCGTCCGTTGCATAAGAGGGAACGTCATGGTTCTTGGCAATGATGGTGGTGCCTTCATCAGAAGTGGTGTAGAATTCGATGAACTTATAGGCAGCGTCTACCTTCTCACTGGCGCAGGAAGAGGGGATACACAGATACGAAGCCTGGCCGACGGAAGCGCCTTCTTCTGCATCTTCAAACCGGGGCAGCGGAGCGGCAGCCCAGGTGAAGGAGGGATCATAGTCGCCCAACAGACGGAAGGTCCAGTCACCGTTGATCATCATGGCAATATTGCCGGCAGCAAACAGGGCGTTGATGTCAAACGTATCGACGCTCATCTCTTCTACGCTGATATGGCTCTTGTCGTCCACATACATGCGGTGCAGAACTTCCAGATATTCGCTGGTGCGCTCCAGAGGAGCGTCGTCGGTCAGATACTCGCCCACCGAAGAGGCACCCAGGTTCATGGTCCAGGTGGGGCATACGCCGCCCTTCTGATCATCATGGGTCAGCTCTTTGGCCAGGTCACAGTATTCATCCCATGTCAGGTTAATGGGATAATCCTTACCTTCGGCATCGAACAGGTCTTTGTTATAGAACAACATCCAGCAAGAGCCAGCTACGGGCAGTCCGTAGAAATCGTCGTTCTCACCGGAAACGCCCACCAGACTGGTGTCCTTAATCGGGGTGATGTCCAGCCCGGATTTTTCGGCCAGCGGAGCCAGATCCATCAGCACGTCGTTATTCATGTACTGTTTCATCTGAGCGGGAGTACGGATCCACAGCGCGTCGATGTCGCTGGAGCCGCCGGAGAGCATGACCTTGATTTTGTCATCATAATCGTCATTGGGGATCGAATGGTATTCGACCTTGATGTTCTTGTTGGCCTCCATGAAAGCCTCCGCTTCGGCTTTACCGGTGGTGTCCATATCCGATGCACCGTAGAAATTGACGGTGATTACCTCATCACCGGAGCCGGAGTCATCGGTTTTACTTCCCTCGCCGGAAGGCGAGCTGCTCTGGCAGCCTGCCAGAGATACGGCAGCCATCAGAAAAGACAGAAGCAGGGCCAGACCCTTTTTACCTTTTGACATGGAAATTCCTCCTCCACTGATTGGAAGTTCTTCCCGGATTTCTGCCGGGAAGAACTTTTTGCATGGCATCCTGTGTGAAAGGATACTATGATTTTCTATAAAAAGTGTATCACACAATTTCTTGTGAAAATAGGATGATTTTTTATCAACCCCAAAAGAAAACTGTTTATTGTGTGAAAAGGTAGTTCCCTTTTTTGATTTGTGTTATAATAAAAATAACCAATCGAGAGAAGCCGGGAGGGAGAAGAATGCATTTTTTGATTGTGACCATCCTTGTACTGGCGGTATTCCTGCTGGTGGCGGGTCGGAAAAGCAAGAGCAGTGTGTGTTTGATCTGTGTATTGATCTCCTATCTGTTTCTGTTTGCTATGATGATTCTGTATCTGGCAAAAAACAGCGACAGCCATGATATGGTTACCCAATATTTCTCTCTGCCGGATGAGGTGTGGCGGCGGGTTTTTTATATCCATATGGATCGCTTCTGGATCATCCGCCTGCTGCATCTGGCGGATTTTGTGGTCATTTTTTTCAGCTGCCGGTTTGCCTGTGTTTCGTACATGGAGCAGTGGGGCCGCACACACAGCCGGCTGCGGATTCTGCTGCCGGCTGTAGCGGTTTACGGAGGAATCTGCCTGGTTCTGTTTGATCCCGATTTCCAGATCTGGGCGTATTATCTCCTCTATCCGGAATATCTTCTGCCTTCGCAGTTCACCGCTTTGCAGAATGGCCTCCAGACGGCGGCACGGGCCATCAATGCGGGACTGCTGCTGTTTGGCATGGTACTGATGCTGGTCTCTGTGCAGAAAGTACCTAAAATCCGTACGATTCGGCTGAACTGTGCGGTTCTGACGGTCTCGTATGAGCTGTTCTGTTTGCTGCATATGGTGTTTTTCTCATTTGTGCCCGCCTGTTTTCTGAAAATTTCCAAATTTAACGATTCCTACCGGTTTCTTCCGGTAAAAGTGTCGGTGGGTGTCGAGGTGTACCGGCTGCTTCCGTATTTTCTCGTGATTATGATTGCCGCCATCACCTTTTCCATGCTGCGGTTGTCCCGGATTTCCTCCCGGTTATCCACCCGGGATTTCATGATCTCCCGTCAGATCAGCGCCTCCGAGACCACTTCGAAGGT
>JBJEQH010000004.1:0-22911 GCA_051881655.1 Candidatus Heritagella sp.
AAAACCGGGCGTCAAATTTTGACAGGAAGTGAGAAATTTGCAAAGCTCTTTTCTTGCCTTTTTCCTTATGATACAATAGAAAGCAGAAAAAACCCGGGAAACCGGCAGAAATAGGGGTGCCGCTTTTGCGGCGGAATGGAGAGAATATGGTTATCAGAGTATTTGTGGAAAAGAAACCCGGCTTCGCGGTCGAAGCCGAACACATGATGGCCGATCTGAGAGAAAATCTGGGTCTGACGGCCATTACCGATCTGCGTCTGTATAATCGTTATGATGTGGAAGGGCTGCAGCCGGAGGAATTTGAAAAGGCCAGCCGCACCATCCTCAGCGAACCCAACGTGGATAACGTGTATCCCGAGGATATGCCGTTCCCCGAGGGGTACCGTGTGTTTGCCATGGAGTATCTGCCCGGCCAGTATGACCAGCGCGCGGATTCGGCCGCGCAGTGCGTACAGCTGCTCACCCAGGGCGAGCGCCCCCGTGTGGCCACGGCCCGTGTGATCGCGGTAAAGGGTGATCTTACGGATGCGGAGATGGAAAAAATCAAGAGCTATCTGGTAAACCCGGTGGAATCCCGTGTGGCCAGCATGGAAAAGCCCGATTCGCTGAATATGAAGGCGGATGTGCCCGCGGATGTGGCCCGGGTACAGGGCTTTATCTCCTGGAGTGACGAGGACATGAAGCACTATTATGATTCAATGGGCTTTGCCATGAGCCTGGAGGATCTGTTCTTCTGCCGGGATTATTTCCGCGGGGAAGAACACCGCGATCCCTCGGTGACTGAACTGCGCGTGATTGATACGTACTGGAGCGACCACTGCCGCCATACCACCTTTGCCACCCGCCTGCGCTCCATTGAGGTGGAGCAGGGCGATATTGCATCGGCCGTGGAGGATGCGCTGAAGGAATACCTCGCCTGCCGCGATGAGGTGTACGGCGAGACCGACCGCCCCATTTCGCTGATGGATATGGCTATCATCGGCACCAAGGTGCTGAAAAAGCGCGGGCTGGTCAATGACCTGGACGAGAGCAAGGAGATCAATGCCTGCTCGATCGAGGCCCCCATCACCATCGACGGGAAGACCGAGACCTGGCTGATCCAGTTTAAGAACGAGACCCATAACCACCCCACCGAGATCGAGCCCTTCGGCGGTGCGGCCACCTGCCTGGGCGGCGCGATCCGCGACCCGCTCTCCGGCCGGGCGTATGTCTATCAGGCCATGCGTGTGACCGGCAGCGGGGACCCCACCCTGCCCTTTGACCAGACGCTGGCGGGCAAACTGCCCAGCCGCAAAATTACCACCGGCGCAGCCTCGGGTTATTCCTCCTACGGCAACCAGATCGGTCTGGCCACCGGCCAGGTGACTGAGCTGTACGATCCCGGCTATGTGGCCAAGCGCATGGAGATCGGCGCCGTGATCGGTGCTGTCCCGAAGGACCAGGTGGTCCGGCTGGATCCCGAAGAGGGCGATGTGATCGTACTGCTGGGCGGCGCCACCGGCCGTGACGGCTGCGGCGGTGCCACCGGCTCCAGTAAGGCCCACACGGTGGAATCCATCGAGACCTGCGGCGCCGAGGTGCAGAAGGGCAACCCGCCCACCGAGCGCAAAATCCAGCGCCTGTTCCGTGACCCGGAGGTTTCCACGCGGATTAAGCGCTGCAACGACTTCGGTGCGGGCGGCGTGTGCGTGGCCATCGGCGAGCTGGCCGACGGCCTGACGGTGGATCTCGACAAGGTGCCGAAGAAATACGAGGGACTGGACGGTACCGAGCTGGCCATTTCCGAATCCCAGGAGCGCATGGCCGTGGTGCTGTCGCCGGAGGATGTGGATGCCTTTATTCAGGCGGCCGGACGCGAGAACCTGGAGGCAACGCCGGTTGCCGTAGTGACCCGGGAGCCCGTGCTGTGCATGACCTGGCGCGGAGACCGGATCGTCCACATCAAGCGCTCGTTCCTGGACACCAACGGCGTAACCCAGAATGCCGATGTGGTGATTGAGAAGGCGGATCTGAAGGACGATTACCGCCATCTGGTTCCCGCCTGCCTGCAGGACAAGCCGCTGAAGGAAGCGTTCTGTGAGAACCTGTCCCGGCTGGAGGTCTGCGGACAGAAGGGCCTGGCCGAGCGGTTCGACGCCTCCATCGGCGCGGCCACGGTTCTGATGCCCTTTGCGGGTACCTATCAGATGACCCCCGAGGATGCCATGGTGGCCAAGGTGCCGGTTCGCCACGGCGAAACCGACGATGCCACCGCCATGGCCTACGGTTATATCCCGGGCATTGCCAAATTCTCGCCCTTCCATGGCGCGGCTTACGCCGTGACGGAGAGCCTGTCGAAGCTGTGCGCTGTGGGTGCCGACCCGATGAAGGCACGCCTGACGTTCCAGGAGTATTTCGAGCGGCTGCGCGATGTGCCCCAGCGCTGGGGCAAACCCACCTCGGCCCTGCTGGGCGCCCTGACGGCCCAGCTGCACCTGGGGCTGCCTTCCATCGGCGGCAAGGACAGCATGAGCGGCAGCTTTGAAGAGCTGGATGTGCCGCCCACGCTGGTCAGCTTTGCGGTCACCATGACCAAGGCCAGCCGTACCCTGTCGGCGGCCCTGTGCGAGACGGGTGCCAATCTGGTGCTGTTCCCGCTGCCCGAGAATGAGCAGACCCATCTGCCCGATTTCGAGGCACTGCCGGAATACTACCGGTCCCTGCTTGCGATGATGGAGAGCGGAGAGATTCAGGCGGCCGGTGTGGTGAAAGAAGGCGGCCCGGCGGCCGAAACGGCCAAGATGGCATTCGGCAACCGCATTGGTGTGGTATTCGATCCCGCATTCCTGCAGGATGAAAAGCTGTTCGCTCCCCTGAGCGGCTCACTCCTGGTGCAGATGAAGCCCGGCTGTGCGGTGCCGCAGGGCGGTGTGCTGGTGGGTGTTACCTGTGAAGAGCCGGTGATTGTCCTCGGAAATGAAAAGCTGGCGATTGCCGAGCTGGAGGAAATCTGGAACGGCAAGCTGGAGAAGATCTTCCCCAACAAGGCAAAGACCGTTGCCGTCGAGCAGGAAATCCCGCTGACCGCTTCCCACAGCACGCTGGCCCCGGCCATCAAGGTGGCCAAGCCGCGGGTGTTTATCCCGGTGTTCCCGGGCACCAACTGCGAATACGATACGGCCCGCGCCTTTGAGAAGGCCGGCGCCGAGACCGAGATTCTGGTGGTGCGCAATTTGTCTGCCCAGGCGATTGAAGAGACGATTGGCGCCATGGAGCAGGCCATCCGCCGTTCCCAGATTATCATGCTGCCGGGCGGGTTCTCCGGCGGTGACGAGCCCGACGGTTCCGGTAAATTTATTGCCACCACCTTCCGCAATCCCCGGATTGCCGATGCGGTGACCGAACTGCTGGAGAGCCGCGATGGCCTGATGCTGGGCATCTGCAACGGTTTCCAGGCGCTGATCAAGCTGGGCCTGGTCCCCTATGGCCGGATTACCGCTCCCAGCGAGACCGCTCCCACCCTGACGTTCAACACGCTGGGCCGCCATGTATCGCGCATGGCATACACCCGCATTACCTCGGTCAAGTCGCCGTGGATGGCGGGGGTCGAGGCCGGTGATGTGTTCGCCATTCCGGTTTCCCATGGTGAGGGCCGCTTTGTGGCGGATGAGGAGAGTCTGAACCGCCTGATTGCCAATGGACAGGTGGCCACCCAGTACTGCACGCCCTGCGGAAAGCCCAGCGGCGATATCACCTGGAACCCCAACGGTTCGGTCTGCGCCATCGAGGGTATTACCAGCCCCGACGGCCGTGTGCTGGGCAAAATGGGCCACAGCGAGCGCATGGGCCAGGATCTGTACAAAAATGTCCCCGGCCTGAAGGATCAGCAGCTGTTCGCTTCCGGTGTGAAGTACTTTAAATAACCCGGATTTTTCCATCAATGGGGCGGCCCTTTCCCAAAAGGAAGAGGCCGCCCTCTTTTTCTGTGTTTCTTTCTTGACGGCGGCCAAAGCATGGGCCTATAATGAAAGAACCAATGGGAAATGGAGTCTTTTATGATGAATGAGTTTTTGCGCCGCACCTGGGCAGAGATTGACCTGGATGCGCTGACGGAGAATTATCATACCATTCGCAGCCAGGTGAATGGAAAAGCCGCAATGTGCTGTGTGGTGAAAGCGGATGCCTACGGCCATGGTGCCCCCACGGTGGCCCGACTGTACCAGCAGCTGGGGGCGGAATGGTTGGCCGTGAGCAATGTGGAAGAAGCGGTGCAGCTGCGCCGCAGCGGGATTTACCGCCCGATTCTGATTTTGGGATACACGCCGCCGGAGATGGCATCCATCCTCAGCCGGGAGAATGTCTCGCAGAGTGTCCTCTCGCTGGGGTATGCCCGGGCTCTGTCCGAACAGGCCCAAAAGGCGGGCTGCACGGTGCGCTGCCATATGAAAGTGGATACCGGCATGAGCCGGATTGGATTCTTTTATCAGCAGCAGGGGCGGGATGAAAAATCCCTGGAAGAGATCGTCACGGCCTGCGGGCTGCCGGGGATCGAGCCCCAGGGAATTTTTACCCATTTTGCCGTAGCCGATGAGGGGGAGGCCGGAGAGACGTATACCCGGCAGCAGTATGACTGTTTTACGGCGGCCATCGCTTTCTGTGAGGAGAGAGGGATTCATTTCACCGTGCGCCACTGCTGCAACAGCGGAGCCATCCTGGATTACCCCGGTTTTTCGCTGGATATGGTGCGGCCGGGGATCATTCAGTACGGTCTGCTCCCCTCCGGGGATATGCGCCATCCGCTGCCGCTGCGCCCGGCTATGGCGCTGCGCTCGGTCATCTCTCATAAAAAGTCCATCGCGGCGGGCACCACGGTCAGCTATGGCCGCACGTTCCGGGCCGAACGGGACATGGTGCTGGCCACGGTGCCCATTGGCTATGCCGATGGGTATCCCCGGCGCCTCTCCGGGCAGGCCGACGTGCTGGTAAACGGCAGGCGGGCGCCGATTGTGGGAAGAATCTGCATGGATCAGATGATGATTGATGTCACCGGGATCGAACAGGTGCGCCCGGGGCAGACGGTTACCCTGTTCGGCGAGGACCACGGTTCCGTCCTTCCGGTGGAGGAACTGGCGGAAAAGGCCGGTACCATTGCCTACGAGACCATCTGCCTGATCGGCAAGCGGGTGCCGCGGATCTATCTGCGCGGCGGGCAGGCGGTTACCCAGATGAACTATTTTGACAGCGAGCACTGGATCGAATAAAAGCGGCGGGTGCCACCGAAAAATCAAAAAGAGCAGGACAGGCGGGAAATCCGCCGTTGTCCTGCTCTTTTTTTGCCCGGCATTTTTGCCGGACGATAAAAGAAACTTACCGGCCCATGGGAATGTAGCCGATTTTTTTCATCACTTTCGAAAGGGTTTTCTGTGCCAGATACGAAGCGCGCTTTGCATGCTCGGTGTAGATCGACTCCATATAGCTCTTATCCTTGATCAGCTCGCGGAAGCGCTGCTGAATGGGGGCCAGGTGTTCGACCACCGCCGTGCCCACGGCCTCTTTAAAGTCGCCGTACCCGCGGCCCTCGAATTCTCTCTCGATCTCCTCATAGCTTTTACCCGTCACGCTGGAGTAAATGCCCATCAGGTTGTTCACGCCGTCTTTGCCCTCGGCATAGCGCACGCAGGCTTCGCTGTCGGTCACGGCGCGCTTGAATTTGCGCATAATGGTATCGGGATCATCCAGCACCGAAACCGTGCCGTTCTTGTTCTCGTCCGATTTGCTCATCTTGCGGGTGGGATCCTGCAGGCTCATAATCCGGGCGCCGGCTTTGGGGATGTACCCGTCCGGAACGCGGAAGGTGGAGCTGTATGCGCTGTTAAAGCGGATAGCAATATCGCGGGTCAGTTCCAGATGCTGCTTCTGGTCGGCCCCCACGGGCACCAGGTCGGCCTGGTACAGCAGAATATCAGCGGCCATCAGCGAGGGATAGGTGAACAGGCCGGCGTTCACGTTGTCGGCGTGCTTCTGGCTTTTATCCTTGAACTGCGTCATGCGGGACAGCTCGCCGAACTGCGTGTAGCAGTTGAGAATCCAGGCCAGCTGGCTGTGCTGCGGTACATGGCTCTGCATGAAAAACAGGCTTTTCTCCGGGTCGATGCCGGCGGCCAGCAGCAGGGCATACGCCTCCAAAATATTGCGGCGGAAAACGGCCGGCTCCTGCCGGACGGTAATGGTGTGAAGATCAGCCAGGGCGTAAATGCAGTCATAGTCGTCCTGCAGGGTAATCCAGTTCTTCAGCGCGCCCAGATAGTTGCCCAGGGTGATGGTGCCGCTGGGCTGAATGGCGCTGAAAATAACGGGCTTGCGTTCAGTTTGTGCCTGTTCCATAGTGATTCCTCTTCTTTCTTTCTTGCGGCCTCCCGATTCTGTACCGGGGCGCTCCCCTTCCCATCGGACAAGGGGAGGGGCAATTTCTTCCTTTGCCCATTATATCACATGGGATTCGGCTTGAAAAGAGAAAAACTGCGCTTTTCCCCGGTGGAGAATCGACAGCATTTCCCGCCCCTGCTCCCTATAATGGGAGAAAAAGGACAGGCTCTGTCCACAAGGGCAGAGAGAAAGGTGGCGTACAGCTTGGCATCCTCCCGCATTGTTCGCTGGCAGCAACGGTGGCTGCCCATTGTTCATACCCCGTTTGTGCAGGGGATTGTGCAGACGGCGGCCGCGCTTCTCGGCGGCTTTTATTTTTCACGCACCCTCCTCTTCGGGCGGTTTGCCCCCTTAGGCACGGCGGTGGTGGCGGCGGTCCCCTATGGAAAGCTGTGGGCCGCCGTGCTGGGAGCCATGGCGGGGTATCTGTTCCCCTCCTCCATTGAGGTGCCGGTGCGCTATCTGGCGGCCATGCTGGCCTGCGCGGCCATCCGCTGGGCCCTGAACGAGTGGGACCATGTGAAAGATCACCCGTTGTTTGCCCCGGCCATCGCTTTTCTGCCCATGATTGCCACGGGCGGTGTGGTGCTGTTCTCCGGCGGCAGTGCGGGGAACACGGCGGCGCTGTATCTGGCCGAATCCCTTTTCGGAGGCGGCGGGGCCTACTTCTTCTCCCGGTTCTGCGAGCTGCTCCGGCAGCGGGACGGCAGCCGGGTTTTCTCGTCGGCCGATCTGTGCACCGTGACCATCGTGATGGGCCTGTCACTGTCCGCGGTTGCCGGAATCGACTGGTGGGGGATTCATCCGGCGCGGCTGGTGGCTGTGCTGTTCATTCTGTATGCGGCGCAGTGCGGCGGCGCCGGGGCCGGTGCCGTGTGCGGCATCGGGATCGGGGCGGTGTTCAGCCTGGCATTGATCAGCGGCTCCTCCTACCTGGCGGGGGCCTGTGCGCTGGGGGGCCTGATGGCCGGCATTTTTGCCCCCATGGGGCGGCTGGCCAGCGCGGCGGCCTTCGGCATTTCGGCCGCGATTCTGGTCATGCAGTCCGGCGTGCTGCAGCCGGATACCAGCTTTTTGGTGGAAGCGGCGATCGCCTCGCTGATTTTTCTGCTGGTGCCGCCGGGGGCCGCGTTCCGCTCGCTGTTCAGCGCCCGGGAGAATGTCCAGCTGCACGACGGCCTGCGCCGCAATGTCATGCAGCGGCTGGATTACGCGGCGGCGGCGCTGGAAAATGTCAGCTCCTCTACCGATCTGGTCGCCCAGAAGCTGGAGAGCTACTGCGCGGCGAGCCTGCAGGACGTGCTGCAGAAGGCGGCGGACGCCTGCTGCAAAAGCTGCGGGATGCGGGAGTTCTGCTGGCGGCACCACAAGCCGGAGGTGTCGCTGTGTATGCAGCAGCTGCTCACGCCCCTGCAGATGGGACAGCCCCTGAAAAAAGAGGAGACCGGGGAATTTCTGCAGAAGCACTGTTCCCGCCTGCCGGAGCTGCTGCGGCAATTGACCACCTGCCATGAGGAGTATCAGCTGCGGCAGACCGCCCATCTGCGTGCCATGGAAGTGCGCCAGGTGATGAACGACCAGTTCCACGCGATGAGCGGCATGCTGCGGGATATGGCGGGGGAGCTGGAAATGTATGAGCAGTACGACTTTGGCACCGCCCAGAAAATCCGGGAGGTAATGCGCCGGGCCGGGATGCTGCCCATCGAGGTCAGCTGCCGGGTGGACCGGTTTTCCCGCATGACGGTGGAGATCGAGGCCCACCGGCGCAGCAGCGCCCGCCTGTCCAAGGGTTCGCTGCTGCGGGAGCTGTCCCAGGCGGCGGGTCGGGTGTTCGCTTCGCCCTGTGTGACGTTAAACGGGGATACCTGCCGCCTGCAGCTGAGCGAGCGGCCGGTATACGACCTGCAGAAGGGAACGGCCTGCCACTGCTGCGGCAGCAGTGTGCTCAGCGGGGACAGCTATGGGACCTTCCCGGATGGGCAGGGCCGCGAGATCGCCGTTATCAGTGACGGGATGGGCACCGGCGCCCGGGCCGCCGTGGATGGGGCCATGGCGGCCGGTGTACTGGAAACCCTGGTGAAGGCCGGGGTCGGGTTCCGCTGTGCCATGCAGATTGTCAACTCCACGTTGCTGTGCAAGTCGGAGGAGGAAACGCTGGCCACGCTGGATATTGCCGTGATCGACCGGTTCGACGGTTCGGTGGAGTGGATCAAGGCCGGAGCCCCGGCCAGCTTTACCTGTCACAACGGCCGCGCCAAGGAGATCACCCTGTCCTCGCTACCGCTGGGGATTCTCTCTCAGGTGCAGGCCGAGCGCTGCAGCAGCGACCTGAGCGAGGGGGATGTGCTGCTGCTGGTATCCGATGGAGCCACGGCGGCCGGTACCCAGTGGATCTGCGAACTGCTGGAAAAGGAGCAGAAAAACACCGCGCAGCAACTGGCGGATGCCGTGCTGCGCGGTGCAATGGAAAAGCGGTGTGATGGCCACGATGATGATATTACGGTATTATGCCTGAAGCTGGAGAAGCGGCGGGTGCGCCCCGAGGGCTTCAGGAGCCAAGACCAATGGGAAAAGTGACCTTGCGCAGAATGGTGCCGCCCATGGGCTGCAGGGTCAGCTCCCGGAAGGTCTCCCCATCCCAGAAGGGGCCGGTGATGGACTGATGCCGCCAGTCGCCGTCGGGGCTGGGGGTGTAGGAGAAGTGATCGCGGTCATTTTCGTGGATTTTCAGGGTCTCCTTCCAGCGCTCCCGCGAGCGGTAGGCCACCTCGCGGAAGGGCGCCGTCTCGTAGGCGAGCAGCGTGGTTTCGTCGGCATCGATGGGCAGCGCATAGACAAGGGGCCCGCGGGTGATGTACCAGTCGCGGCGCAGGTCCGTGCGCACCCGGATCGCAGTGTCAAACCGGACGGTGAACCGGGTGGTGCCCTGCCATTCCCGCTGGCAGAGCAGACAGCCGGCCTCCTGCCGGACGGGAAGGTCGCAGGTAAAGCCGGTGGCCCATTTGGGCAGGCGGATACGCAGGGCAAAGGAAACGTTCGAAGCGGCCGTTACCTCGAAGGTCAGGGACAGATCCGCCGGATATGCGGTTTTCTGGCGGATGGTCACCGGCACGTTCCCGAAGGTATCCTCCAGGCGGCAGTCCCCGAACAGGACGGCCGTATAGCCATCTTCATCCTTTGCAAACAGGTTCTGCACATAATGGGGATTCAGACGGCCCATGTTGGGAACACAGCACACCGCGGTGGTCTGGTGGACGGGCGAATACTTGTAGCGCTCATCGACAAAAACATCCTCCGGATTGCGCTGGCGGTCGGCGGTGTAGCAGTTATCGGTCTTGCAGTACATAATCGAACTCTCTTCCGGGTGCTTCATGCCCAGACCGGCGTTATAGTACAGCCACTCCATCTGATCGCCAATGGAGAGGTCGCCGGTTTTCTGCAGCAGCAGGGCATAGGAATCGAACAGTTCCGTCACCGAGCAGAATTCGTATCCCGTGCGGGTGGCATCGGCCGCCCGGCGGTTGACCCATTCGTCGCCGATCGGGCCGCCGGAAGGCGTGAGATAATAGGGGAGCCGGGTCTGCATCCGGTACAGCAGATCCCGGCTGTGGGGATCATAGCTGGCGGCCAAGATGACCGGGCGCATGTGCTCGTACAGATGGACCCCATGGTTTTTCCACAGGTACAGCGGGTCGCGCAGGCTGGTGCTCTTCATATCCTCTTCTTCGACCTGGTTAGCGGAGTACCGCTCGTACAGCCACAGGGCATAGGTAAGGTACTTTTCTTCACCGGTCAGCTCGTACATCTCATACAGGGCATCGGTGATGGTCAGCCCGTGGCAGTGCCCGGCAAAGCTCTTCTCCACCTGGAACGGGTCGCACTGCCCAAGGGGGTATCCGGCCATCAGGTTCTCAAACGCCCGCTTTAAAGCGGTGAGAACCCGCTCCTCCCCCGTGTATTCGTAATAGGCCAGCAGAACCCGGTATAACGTGGATTTCGACCACAGTTCGCCGTTCTCGGTGGTGTGGCGGTAGCGCAGATCCGGCCCGTAAATGCCCAGATAGCCGTCCGCATCCTGGGTGGCCAGGATGGATTCCACATATTGGTCCACCTTCCGGCGCAGGGCGGGATCCTGCAGCAAAAGGGCGCTGCGCACATAGCCGTCCCGCCAGTTGGACTGGCTCTCGCTGTTCCACCACATAAACTGCACGTCCGTGCCGGTGCCCTCAAATTCCGTGTGCTCGTCGGGCTTTCTGCCCAGTTCTGCCTGGTGGGACAGCCGGGTCAGCCGGTCCCTTCCGTAGATTTCCTGCTGGCAGACGATGGCCGGGGCCAGCTCTTCCAGATGGCCGATGCAGCCGTCCATATCGGCCTGCAGCCGGTCGCGCAGATTCCCCTCCGGATGAATGGCGCCAAATCGAATTCTTTCCATGTCGTTCCTCCCAAAAAGAAGCGGCCTTCTCCCAAACAGGCCGCCGTTTTCTCCATTATATCGGCAGTCCCTCTGGAATACAAGGAATAGAATCTCCAAAAAACAAAGGCTTTTTTCGGCATTTTCCCGTAGAAGAATGAAGCCGGAGAAATCGTCTCCAACCGGAAGTGTGAGCGTGCCATCCGGTTGTACCGGAAATATGGATTCACGGAAATCCCCGTTGACCGGGAAAAGTTCCCGTTCGACCGGGCTGATATTGCCTTTGAACGGATTTTTCCCGAAAAAAGAAGCTGAGCAAAAAAGGTCGGGACTTTTCCACCCAAACTGTGGTACGATCAATCCACTGGGAGGTGAATCCATGAAAGAGCAGATTCTGGCGGTTCAGCGGATGCAGGATTATATCAGCGATCACCTGTCGGAGAAAATCACCCTGGCGGATCTGGCCAACGCGGCAATGTTTTCCCCCTGGTACGCCCGGCGGCTGTTTCTCCAGTGGACGGGGCTGTCCCCGGCGGACTATATCCGGCGGCTGCGGCTCAGCCGGTCGGCCCTGCGGCTGCGGGATGAGGGCGGGCACATTGTGGATGCGGCCATGGATCTGGGCTTTGGCAGTGTGGATGGATATCAGCGCGCCTTTTTCCGGGAATTCGGCTGCAACCCAAGGGAATATGCGCGGCAACCCGTTCCGCTGTACCTGTTCACCCCCTATGGTGCCAAATTTCGGAATCAGGAGAGGTGCGAAAAGGAAATGAAAGAAGTGAAAACGGTCTTTGTGCAGATGGTGGAAAAACCCGAGCGGAAAGTGATTCTCAAGCGCGGACAGCGGGCCAACGATTACTGGGAATACTGCCAGGAGGTCGGCTGCGATGTGTGGGGACTGCTGACCAGTATGAAATCCATCACCGGCGAACCGGTGTGCCTGTGGCTGCCGGAACGCTTCCGCCTGCCCCGCACGTCCCGCTATGTGCAGGGGGTAGAGGTGGAGACAGAGTATGCGGGCCCCATCCCGGAGGGATTTGACGAGATGGTCCTGCCGAAAGAGCAGTACCTGATGTTCCGGGGAGAGCCGTTTGCCGAGGAGGATTACGAGCAGGCAATTGAAGAAATCTGGGAGGCAGAGAGGAAGTATGATCCCACCCCGATGGGGTATGAGTGGGACGACAGCAACCCCAGAATCCAGCTGGAGCCCCGGGGCGAGCGCGGCTATATCGAGCTGCTGCCGGTCAGAAAAAGAGAAAAGTAAAAAAGAGAACAGACGGCGGATCCGTAAAAAGGTCCGCCGTCTGTTTTCTTTTCCGGAGGGTTACTGCCCGGCTTTTTCCGGCGGCAGGTTTTTGGGGGCCGGGTTCTCCCGGTCTTTTTGGATCAGCTCCCGCGATTCCTCCTCCACCAGGCGGCGCAGTGCCCGGGTAAAAGGAAAATCCCGGCACTCCTGCTGCCCATAGCGAAGCTGCAGGTCGTATTCCAACGGCAGCCAGGTGGCGGCGCCGGCCTCGTTATGCTGAATCAGCGCCTCCAGCTTATCCAGGGCCTTGTACAGTTTTGATTCCGGGGTTTGCAGCGACTGCATTTCAAGGAAAAGCCCGGTCAATTCCTGGCGGTAAGGGGCGGGAAGGGTGCCGATCCACTGCCCGACGGTGTCCGTTTCACGCGTCTCATCCCTGTCGGTCTTCCGAAAGGCGGGGATATCCCCGGTGAAGGCCTCCCCCATATCATGGAACAGGCACATCTGCAAAACCCGGTCCATCGCAAGGCCCGGGAATTCATCCCGGCAGAACCAGGCCATCATGCACAGGCGGAAGGTGTGCTCGGCCACACTCTCGTGCCGGCCGGTAGAGGTGAGGGAGTGACGGGTCTGGTTTTTCAGCTGTTCAGCGGTGTGGAGAATGGACAAATATTCCGACGGTTCCATGGGAACACTCCTTTACTAAAATAAAAATCTGGTTTTCAGTGTACTTGTTATCTGAGAAAAAAGCAAGGGAAACCCTGCGGGAACGTTTGATGAAAACGCAGGGAGAAAGAACGGATATTTCTAAAAAAGAATTATAAGAAATCCGGAATACAGTAAAATGAAAGCGGAAAATGAGTCAGGTCCGCGAAAACGGCCTGTACGGCAGGGGAGGAACAGAGGAATGGATTTCAAAAGACGACTGAAAAAACATGCGGATGAACTGCGCTGGCTGTATATGGAGCTTTATAACAATAGTGCGCGCTACGAAGAACTGATCGCGCAGATGGAGCGGTTTGCAGCCGAACGGGACAGTGACCTGAAAAAACTGGACTGCGCCCGCGAGAAGGACCCGCAATGGTACCAGAAGGGCGATATGCTGGGCATGACGATGTACAGCGATCTGTACGCCGGCGGGCTGCGCGGGGTGATGGAGAATCTCGATTACCTGTCGGAGCAGAAGCTGACCTATCTGCATCTGATGCCGCTTTTGAAAATGCCGGAGGGCGAGAATGACGGCGGATATGCCGTGGAGGATTTCCGCCAGGTAGACCCGCGCATCGGCACCAATGAAGAACTGCGGGAACTGACCCGGGAACTGAGGCGCCGGGGGATCAGCCTGTGTCTCGATTTTATCGTAAACCACTCGGCGGATACCCACGAATGGGCCAAACGTGCCCGCGCCGGAGAGCAGGAATACATCGACCGCTACATGTGCTTTGATTCCTACGAGATTCCCTCGCAGTTTGAGAAGACCATGCCGGAGGTGTTCCCCGGCACGGCCCCCGGAAACTTCACCTATATTGAAGAGATGAAGAAATACGTGCTGACCACCTTCCACAAGTACCAGTGGGATCTGAATTACCGCAATCCCGTCGTGTTCAACGAGATGGTGGGCAGCATCCTGTACCTGGCCAACCTGGGGGTGGAGGTTTTCCGCATCGACGCCGTGCCGTATATCTGGAAGCAGCTGGGCACCTCGTGCCGCAATCTGCCACAGGTACACACGGTCATGCGCATGATCCGCATGATCACCGAGATTGTCTGCCCCGCCGTGATCCTCAAGGGAGAGGTGGTCATGGCTCCCCGGGAGGTGGCCGCTTATTTCGGCACGCCGGAAAAGCCGGAATGCCATATCCTCTATAATGTATCGGCCATGGTCAACCTCTGGGCGGCGCTGGCCTGCCGGGACACGCGGCTGCTCAAGCGGCAGCTGGATGATATCCACAGCATTCCCAATGGGTATTTTATCAACTATATCCGCTGCCATGATGATATTGGCTGGGGCCTGGACGAGGACGTGGTGCGCCAGCTGGGCTTTAATCCGCTGGAAAACAAGATTTTCCTGTATCGTTTTTACCAGGGGCACTATCCCGGCAGCTTTGCCTGCGGCGAGCTGTATAATTTCGATCCCCAGACGCTGGATGCCCGCAGCTGCGGCACATCGGCCAGCCTGTGCGGGGTTGAGCAGGGACTGCTGGAAAAGGACGAGGCCGCTGTGCAGCGCGGAATTGACCGGGTGCTGCTGATGCACGCCTGCATGATGACCCTGCGGGGCTTCCCCATGATTTACAGCGGTGACGAGATCGGCCAGCTGAACGACAATGGATACCACTCGGATGTGCTGCGCCGCGAGGACAGCCGCAACCTGCACCGCGGCAAGTTCCAGTGGGACAAAGCCGCGCTGCGCCACCAGGAGGGGACCATCCAGCAGCGCATTTTCGAGGGCCTGCGCCGGATCGAGGAGCTGCGCGCCGCCGAGCCGGCCTTTGAAGCCGGCAGCTGGGTGACCACATGGGATACCTTCAATCAGGGGGTACTGTGCCTGGTGCGCCGCTGTGAGAAGAGTGAGATGGTGTGCTTCTTTAACTTTACCGAATACGACCAGATCGCCCACACCAACTGCCTGGTGGGGGATTATACGGATCTGTTCACCGGTGAAATGCATCAGGTGAACGAAATTCACCTGAAACCCTATCAATATGTGTGGTGCCGCCGTGCCCTGTAAGCCCTGTGTGAAAGGCAGAGAAAGGAGACCCTATGAATTCATTTGACCCGCATTCTTCGTATACGCCCGCCGGATCTCCCCCGTATCAGCCGCAGAGCCATACGGGGGCGCCCGTACCGCCGCAGCCCCCCGTGCAGGGAGGGTATTCTGTACCGCCCCAATCTCCTGTTTACGGACAACCTGTGCCTGGGTATACAATGCCCGGGTATTCCATGCCTGGGTATTCCATGCCTGGGTATTCCATACCCGGATATGCTCCATATAATAGTGGTATGCCGGTAGGATACGATCCTCGGCCGGAAATGGAGCGCCAGGCCAAAATGCGCCGCCTGCGCCAGACGGTGAACCGCGGAAGCTGGGCCGTCTTTGCCGGAATTGTGGCGATGAATGTACTGTTCCTGCTGTTTATGATGCTGCTGCCCTCCTTTGGGTACCGGTATACCGGTGGTCAGGATGGGTTTGGCGGTCTCAGCCCCTTGATGTATTATCTGATCGAGTGTGTGGCGTATATTGTGGGAATCGGGCTGCCCTTTATTCTGATAATGAAGCACTGTGATCCCCCGGTGGAAGGGCTGCTCCGGTTTGAGCGGGTGTCACCCGGAGTGGCGGTGTGCTGCATCCTGTTCGGTATGGGCGCCTGCATGGCCGCGAACTATCCGGCCAATGTGGTCTCGATTTTTCTCGAATCCATTGGCCTGAATGGCACCGTGGGCAGCGGGGTTCCGTCCACGCCGGATGTATCGGCCAACATTTTCTATGTGATCGGGGTGGCGGTGATTCCGCCGCTGGTCGAGGAATTGGGCTTCCGGGGGGTGATCCTCGGTTCGCTGCGCAAATATGGCGACACGTTCGCCGTGGTGGTCTCGGCCCTGATTTTCGGGATTTTCCATGGCAACCTGGTGCAGATCCCGTTTGCGTTCTGCGTGGGGCTGGCCCTTGGCTATGTGATGGTGCGCACCAATAATCTGATGCTGTGCGTAATCATCCATGCGCTGAATAACGGGATTTCGGTCCTGTTTGAGCTGGTCGAGCCGCATGTACCGGCGCAGACGTATGAAGTACTCAATGTTGCGCTGTTCTATGGGCTGATGCTGCTGGGGGTGGTGGCCGTGGTGATCCTGCTGACCCGATATAAAAAGCAGTTCGGCAGCCGCCGGGACTTTGTATCCACTCCCTGGGGGCCCCGGGTACTGTACACCCCTCCGCAGGTCGAGCTCTCCCGGCAGGACCGTTTTTCCGCTGTGCTGGGTAATCCGGGCTTTTTGTCCCTGCTGGGTCTTTCCCTGCTGGAGTGCATCGAATTTTTGTATCTGTAAGGGGGACGCTGCTTGTTTATCCCCGAGAAAACCTTTATGGAAGAGGCGCTGCGTCTGGCACAACAGGCCGCCCGGGAGGGGGAAGTGCCGGTGGGCGCTGTGGTGGTCCGGGATGGTGTGATCGTGGGCCGCGGCCGCAACCGCCGGGAGACGGAGAAGAACGCCCTGTGCCATGCGGAGATCGAGGCGATTGATGAAGCCTGCCGTGCGCTGCACGGGTGGCGGCTGTGGCAGTGCGAACTGTATGTGACCCTTGAACCCTGCCCCATGTGCGCCGGTGCGATTCTCAACGCCCGGCTGCCGGTGGTGGTGTTCGGCGCTTTTGATCCCAAGGCGGGATCCTGCGGGTCGGTGGTGGATTTGTTTTCTCTGCCGTATAACCACCGCCCCCGGATGATCGGCGGTTTTCTGCAGGAGGAATGCGCCGGTGTGCTGCGCGGCTTTTTTCGCTCCCTGCGGGAAAAGCACCGGCAGGAGAAGGAATCACTGCCATAACTGCCGGATGGGCCGAAAAGAAAGCATAGAAAACCCGCACAGTTTTGAATGAACTGTGCGGGTTTTTGGTTCGATATACCGATCAGGCATTAAATACATAGCGGTCCAGCCGGTCCATTGCTTCCACCACCAGGGAATGGGGCAGGGCCAGGTTCATGCGGATGCCGTATTCCCCGTGGAAGGGGCGGCCGTCCTGCCATACAACCCCGACTTCCACGCCGGCGCGCTGCAGTTCGTCGATGGTCTTTCCGTGTGCCTTGCACCAGCCCTCGCAGTCGAGGAACAGCATGTAGGTTCCCTGGGGCTTGGAGAGGGTGACTCCCGCAAAATGCTCTTTGATATAATCATAGGCATAGTTGGCGTTTTCCGTCAGAACCTGACGCAGCTCGTCCACCCACTGAGCGCCCTCAGGCTGATAGGCGCCGATCAACGCGTGCATGGACAGCACATTGCAGCTGTTATAATGTCCCAGCGACGAGAATTTCTCGATGCGGTCGCGCAGATAGGAATTGTAGATAATGTGGTACGAGCCGATCAGTCCCGCCAGATTGAAGGTTTTGCTTGGGGCGTACATGGCTACCGTGCGCATTTTGGCATCCTGTGAAACGGACTGGGTGGGGATGTGCCGGTGCCCCTCCAGCGTCAGGTCAGACCAGATCTCGTCGCTGATCACATAGCAGTCATTCTCCCGGTAGACCTCCATGGCTTTTTCAATTTCCCAGCGCTCCCATACGCGGCCGCAGGGGTTATGGGGGGAGCAGAAGATGGCCACATGGATTTTGTTCTCCTTCAGCTTTTTGTCCATGTCCTCATAGTCCATGCGCCAGATGCCCTGCTCGTCCTTTTTCAGGGGGCTGTGGACAATCGAATATCCGTTGTTGGTCAGGCAGCCGGTAAAGCCGATGTAAGTGGGGGAGTGCAGCAGCACCTTGGCCCCGTCCTCGGCCAGCACATGCATGGCAGAGACCACCCCGCCCAGCACGCCGTTTTCATATCCGATGCATTCTTTCGTCAGGCCGGTTACCCCATTGCGCTCGCGCTGCCAGCGGATAATCGAATCGTAGTACTCATCCCGCATGGGGAAGTAGCCGAAAACCGGATGGGCGATGCGCTCACTCATCGCCTGTGTGATCGAGGGGGCCGTGGCAAAGTTCATATCGGCCACCCACATGGGGAGGCGGGAGAACCCCTCGCGGATCTGCACCCCGGGAATGGGGATATTTTCGACCGCGACGGCATCCTTGCCCCGCCGGTCCAGAATGGTGGTAAAATCATATTTCATAACAGATGGCTCCTTTTCATAATTTTCTTCATCATACTGCTTTTTTTGCCTCCTGACAAGTTAAAATTGAAAGAGAAAATTTAAGAATTGTTCTTATTTTGTCTTGCTATTTTTTCCCTACCCTGCTATACTAAAGAACACAGAGCATAATGTTCTGAAATAAAAATTGGAGGTTGTTTTTTGTGAAAAAGTATGTCTGCTCGGTTTGCGGTTATATTTACGACGAAGCGGCCGGCGATCCGGATAACGGGATCGCTCCGGGCACGGTATGGGAAGATGTCCCCGAGGATTTTGTCTGCCCGCTGTGCGGCGTGGGCAAAGACCAGTTTGAAGAGGCCTGATCGCAACGGAAACCGAAAACGGCGCTGTCTGTTAGATAGACGGCGCCGTTTCTTAGTGAAAGGTGGAAGAGAATGATTCGAGCGGTTTTATTCGATTTGGACGGCACCCTGCTGCCCATGGATAACGACGAGTTTACCCGCACCTATTTTGGCCTGCTGGCAAAGCGCATGGCCCCCCACGGGTACGAGTCCAAAAAGCTGGTGGACGGTGTATGGGCCGGAACGGCGGCCATGGTGAAAAATGACGGCCGTGTTTCCAATGAACAGGCATTTTGGCAGGAGTTCTCCCATATTTTCGGAGAAAAGGTATGGCAGGATATTCCCCTGTTCGAGGAGTTTTACCGCACGGATTTTCAAAAAGCCAGGGCGGTCTGCGGCTTTGCCCCGGAAGCGGCGGAAATTGTCCGGGTGCTGAAAGAAAAAGGAATTACGGTGGGGCTGACCACCAACCCGATTTTCCCCGCCATTGCGACCGAGAGCCGGATCCGCTGGGCGGGACTGGAGCCGGAGGATTTCGCCTTCTATACGACCTACGAGAATATCGGCCTGTGCAAGCCCAATCCGGATTATTACCGGGAAGCGGCGGCCCGGGCGGGGGTCTCCCCGGAGGAATGCCTGATGGTGGGCAATGATATCGAAGAGGATATGGTCGCCTGTGAGAAAGCAGGAATGCGCGGCTTTCTGCTGACGGACTGCCTGATTGACCGAAAGGGAACGGGTGCCGGGGAGTGGCCGAACGGCGGGTTCTGCGAGCTGGCTTCGTACATCGGGCTGCTGTTGGCGGAATAAAAGGAGCCCGTTTCTCCGGGGAACAAATTGATGCTTTTGCAGATGTATGCTATAATGCAGAAAAAGAAAAAAGGGGGGAGCCTGTGTGAAAAAAAGACGCCATTGGCATTTGCCGCGCCTTTTTCTGGTGCTGACGCTGGCCGTGTTTGTGTCTGTCGATCTGCCGGCCCTGCTGGGCACCCGGCTTCCCTATGTGCGCCCCTCGGAGAAATACAGCGATGAAAACACCACCGACGTCCCGCAGGCGGCCCCTTCTCAGGTGAAAGAGGCCTCTCAATCGGAACAGGATCCCTCGGCGCAGGTTCGGCATACGGTCACCCCAATGGCACTGGTATCCTATACGGGAACCGATCCGGTTGTCTGTATGCCGGGAAAAGAGGCCCTGCAGGCCGACGAGGTTCTGTCCCTTTTGTATGAGAAGATGGAAACCGAGGCCTGTCGTGTTTCCAATGAGAAGGGAGAGAACGGCTATCCGGCCGGAAGTGTGCGCCTGACTGGGGAAAAGGTGGAAAGCGGGCAAATCGGCCTGTGCCTGTCGCAGGTTTCTGCGGATCACCCCGAGTTTTTCTGGCTGAGCCGCAAATACTCCTATCACTATGAGGGGAATGATACGGTCATCCAGCTGTATTCCTATATTTCGGGCAGCGAGTGCGAAACGCTGTCCCACCAGCTGCAGCAGAAAATCAACAGCCTGATGGATCAGATTCCGCCGGACAGCAGTGAGCTGCAGCGGGAGAAGTACCTGTATGACTGGATTGCGAACAACTGTCAGTATGATCAGGCGGAGGAAACCGCCGAGGAAAACTGGCGGGCCTATTCACTGGTGGGCTGCCTGCTGGATGGCGAAGCGGTGTGCGAAGGATATGCCCGCACGCTGCAGCTGCTTTTGAATCAGACCGGGATTTTATGCCGCTGCCTTACCGGTACCGCCGGGGACGGCGGCCATATGTGGAACATGGCAAAAATCGAGGGGGAATGGGTCCATGTGGACCTGACGTGGGATGATACCAGTTCACCGGTTCTTCTGTATCGGTATTTTAATGTTTCCGATGAAAAAATCACCCAAACCCACACCCCCTCCGGGGATTTTACCACCCTTTCTCAGGAAGAGCTGAGGAAAAACCGCGCGCTGCTCAATGCGCCCATGCCGGCCTGTACAGAGGAATCTCTGACCTATTATCCCAATTTCGCCCTCTCCTTTTCGGAAAAGGAGGAAGGGAACCTGACAGCGGCGATGGTGCAGGCCATGGCTACAAAGGAGAGAACCGTAGCCCTGTATATTCCACCGGAACTCTCCTACGAGCATGCGGTACAGCGGATTTTTTATGATGACGGGAATATATTTACCGAGTGCGTGGCGCAGGCCAACCGCCAGGGGGCCGGGATTTCCTACAGTGACTGCGTCTATTATTGTATGGAAGAAGAGCGGGGTATTGTGATCGTTCTGCAAAGCTGACCGGGCGCGCCCCTTTTCAGATAAAATGTTTTGGCAGGAAAGGAAAGATCGTATGGATCAGGAACGGATTGAGAAAGCGGTATATGAGTTGCTGGTGGCCATCGGGGAGGACCCGGAGCGCAGCGGCCTGAAGGAAACCCCCAACCGCGTGGCCCGCATGTATGCCGAGATTTTTTCCGGCATGGAGGAGGATCCCCATCAGTACCTCAAAATTTTTGACGAGGATCCGGATCACAATGAACTGGTGCTGGTGCGGGACATCCCGCTCTATTCGGTGTGCGAGCATCATCTGTTGCCCTTTGTGGGGAAAGCGCATATCGCCTATATTCCCCAGAACGGGCGGATTATCGGTCTCTCCAAGTTTTCGCGGATCGTCAATTGCTTTGCCCGCCGGCCCCAGGTGCAGGAGCGACTGACCGCGCAGGTGGCGGATTTTCTGTATGAAAATCTGCAGCCCCAGGGGGTCGCCGTGGTGATCGAGGCTGAGCATCTGTGCATGACCATGCGGGGGGCACGGGCGGCGGGGGCCTCGACCTATACCTCTGCCCTGCGGGGAATCATGCGCCGCGATGCCAAAACCCGGGCGGAAGTGATGGCGCTGCTGCAGGGGGGAAGAGGATGAACCGGATATTTCGGGCCGGGCGGTATACGCTGCCGCTGGGCGAAAAAACCTATATTATGGGGATCTGCAATGTGACCCCCGACTCTTTTTCGGACGGGGGCGAATTTTTCGCACCGGATAAAGCCATTGCCCATGCGCTGCAGATGCAGCAGCAGGGCGCAGATGTGATCGACATTGGCGGCCAGTCCACCCGGCCGGGCTATCAGCGAATCTCTCCCCGGGAGGAATGGGAGCGGCTGGCGCCTGTCCTGGAGGGGCTGTGCGGCCGGCTGCAGGTTCCGCTCTCAGTGGATACCTTTTACCCCGAAGTGGCAGCCCTCGCCTGTGAACACGGGGCGGATATTATCAATGATGTCAGCGGATTTTCCCCGGAGATGTGGGAAGTGGCCGCCCGGTACGCCTGCGGCTGTGTGGTGATGCACCCCTGTGGGGAGGAAGAGGAGATCCTGCAGCGGGTCCACACCTTCTTTTTGGGAAAGCAGGAGGAGGCGGCCCGGTATGGAATTGCATCCGACCGGCTGTGTATGGATCCGGGAATCGGATTTGGAAAAACGTACGGGCAGAATCTCGCCCTGATCCGCCGGGTGGAGGAGTACCGGCTGCCGGACTGCATGCTGCTGATGGCGGCCTCGCGCAAAAGGGTGATCGGTCAGCCATGCGGCAATCCGCCTTTTCAGGAGCGTATGGCCGGTACGCTGGCGGCTCATACGGCCGCACAACTGGCGGGCGCCGATATGCTGCGTGTGCATGATGTAGAGGAAGCGGTGCAGGCAGCCCGGGTGACGGATGCCCTGCTGCATCTGGGATAAGGAGAAGAAAATGGACTGTATTACAATAAAGGGATTGGATCTTTTTGCCTATCATGGGGTAAACCCCGAGGAAAAGCGGGATGGCCAGCACTTTCTGCTGGATATCCATATGAGCGCCGATCTCAGCCGCGCCTGCCAGCTGGATGATCTTTCGGCAACGGTCAATTATGCCGCCGTGCGCAAAACCGTGCAGCGGGTGTTCACCGAAAAAAGCTATGATCTGATCGAGCGCGCCGCCCAGGTATGTGCCGATGCCATTCTGCAGGAGTATCCGCCGGTGCAAAAGGTGGAGATCTGCCTGAAAAAGCCGCAGGCACCCATGAGCGCCGTATTTGACTATGTGGCAGTGACCATTTGCCGGGAGAGAACGTCATGAGAGAAGCGGTGCTCTGCCTGGGAACCAATTTGGGAGACCGGGAGGAGAATCTGCGCCAGGCCGTGACTGCGCTAAAACGGCTGCCCCATACTGCCATCCGGCGGGTGTCATCGGTTTACCGTACCGCTCCGGTGGAGGTAACGGATGAACAGCCGGATTACTATAATCAGTGCGTTCACCTCTCCACCGATTTTTCGCCCCATGCCCTGCTGGGAATCTGCCTGGGGATCGAAGCGGCCATGGGAAGAAAGCGGGTGAGCTGGCATGGAGCGCGGGTTATGGATATTGACCTGCTTCTTTATGAAGGGGAGACCTGTCAAAGCGAGGAGTTGAATCTGCCCCATCCGGGCATACGGGAACGGGCCTTTGTCCTGGTGCCTTTGCAGGAGATTTTCCCGGAGAAACAGTTTTTTTCTTTTTCTTTCGAAAAAGAATTTTGCACTATTGACAAAAGCGGCGTTCATGTGATATAACTTTTATATTCCTCTCTAAACCTCGGGAAAAGTGTTGACAGCGCGCGTATGCTTTGTTATAATAGCGAAGCTGTCTGACGAGAGGGGCCAGCGAGAGCGGTCCGGAAAAAACCTCGAAAGAAAGCGAAAAAACATATTGACAAACGCAGAAATGTGTGA
>JBJEQH010000005.1:0-5299 GCA_051881655.1 Candidatus Heritagella sp.
CGGGTATTCCCGCCTTTATTCCCAGAGAGGCGACGGATAAAATCCATCCTGCGCCATTTTCCGCAGCGCCGCCGAAACCATTGGCTTATCCTCCTGATATGTAACTCCATACCACTGATCCCGGGAGGAGAGCACCTGCACCCGTGCCTTTTTCTCCGCCAACAGATCGTTGACTGCAAACGGAAGGAAAAACTCACCCTTGAGCGGATTTTCTCCCATAGTCTTCTCCAGAAACGCCGGGAAACGGGCCCACAGCTCTTCCACCAGCCTCCGGGGGAACCCCCACAGATTCATGGAAACCAGGCTTTCCGGATCCATCGGCTGATAGGTCACACCTCCATCCTCGGTAAAACGGGCGCCGCCGGCGGTTTTCTCAATGCGCGTACGCTCACAGATATTCACCAGGTATCCGTTCTCCACCTGGCATACTCCGCGGGAAACCGAACCGTTCTCCGTCAGGGTATTGCGCAGAATATATGCCACCATGGCAAAAGGCATGGGGGTGATATTCTCCCGCTGAACCGAGGGATCAGTTAAAAACCGATAAATGGACGCAAATGCCTGCCGTCCGTAGTAATCATCGGCATTGATCACCGCAAAGGGGGCGTCAATTTTGTCCCGGGCCGCCAGCACGGCGTGCGCGGTGCCCCAGGGCTTCTGCCGTCCCTGCGGAACCGAAAATCCTTCAGGCAGATCCGTCAGCTCCTGAAAAGCATACGCCACCTGCATGATTTTTTCCGCTCTTTCCCCTACCATGCGGTGAAAATCCTCGTACAGCTCGCGCTTAATCACAAAAACCACGCGCTCAAAACCGGCCAGATGGGCATCATACAGACTGTAGTCCATGATAATTTCGCCGTTTTTCCCCATGGGGTCCATCTGCTTCAGTCCGCCGTACCGGCTGCCCATACCGGCTGCCATTACCACCAGAATCGGCTTTTTCATGTCATTCCGCTCCCTTTTCTTGTTTATGGTTCGGCCGTTGCATCGTCGCCGTCCCCATAGATAATCCGGTGAATGTGGTCGCCCGCCTGTTCCAAGTCGTACTGCCATACCCAGGCCACACCGTTACTGCCGCCCCAGGCATCCTCCTCCTCACCGGGAATGGTATACGTTGTCAGATGCATATCCTTTCCCAGCATGCTGGTGGCCAACGAGATCATCTCCTGATAGGACAGAGAAGTCTCCACATACTGAGCCATCTGATTCACCAGCGTGGGATAATCCACAATACTCTTCTTTTTCACCGCACTGAGCATGGCCTGCAGAACCTCCTGCTGGCGGCTGGCACGGACATCATCACCGTCGATGGAGCGGATCCGGGCGTAAGCAACCGCCTGCGTTCCATCCAGGGTGCGCAGCCCGGTCACGCCGTCCAGAATATCGTGATCGGTCTTTTTGATTTCAATCAGGTTCCGGTTGATCTCCTGGATCTCCGCAGCGGTCACATCAATCTCCACACCGCCCAGTGCATCAATCATATCGGCCAGCTTTGCAAAGTTGACCGTGACATAATCGCGCACATTCAGTCCGAAATTGCTGTTCAGGGTTTTGATGGCCGTTTCCGGGCCGCCCCAGTAATACGCGGTGGTCAACTTGGCGGTTCCGTATCCGTCGGCCACTTCCACCTCGGAGTCGCGCAGAATGGAAATCAATTTGATCTCACCGGTTCCGGTATGCACCGACAGTACCATGGTGCAATCCGCATGCCCGGTAAAGGCGTCCTCGTCCCGGGTATCCACCCCGTACAGTGCGATATTGATAATTTCATCCTTAACGGGTTTATCCACCGAGCTGGTGATCCCCAAATCCTCATCGGTTTTGCCGTTGAAGGAATCGTTGATTTTCACCCCGCCGAACATATAGTAGAACAGCCACACGCAAAGTCCAGCCAGAATGAGGAGAACGGAGAAAATCCCCAGCACTACTTTTCTTTTCTTCCCCTTTTTCTTTTTTCTTCCGTGCCCGCCGTCCGGGCGTCCACTGCTGATATCCACATATCCGTCATGATACCGGTCTCTGTATGAATCTCTGTTTGCCATGCTGCACTTCCTCTTTTTCCGCCGGCTGCGTTGCCAACCGGGCTATCTTCCTCTTTCAAACGTTCATTCCTCATAATAATACACGCTTTGCCAAAAATCAAGAAAACAATTTGTAAAAACAGCGCATGTTTCTCTTCTTCTCTTTGCGGTTTCCGCATGGTATAATGCGTATGCAGCATTTCTGCATACACATCTGTACAGTGTGAAGGGGAATTTTTATGGCCATTACATGGAACACGCAAAGCCTGTCCGCCTGTCTGCGGAAGGGGGTTTCCCATTTGTGCCGGTACTGCGGCTGGCAGGAACAGGAAGCAGGCCTTTCGGTATATGCCGAACCGGTTTCGGGCCGCACACTGACGGTGCAGGGGGAGGAAGACTCGGTTCGGATCCTATACCCCGACTGCACCGCCTTTTTCCGGGGCCTCGGTCTGGCCGCTCAGCAACGCGCCGCTGGTTCTTCCGTTTTTTGCCTGCGGGAGGAGCGGCAGTTTCTCCACGCGGGCGTCATGGTTGACCACTCCCGCAATGCCGTTTTTACCGTAGAGCGGACCCGGGATTTTCTGTGCCTGATGGCGCTGATGGGCCTGGATGTATACTACCCTTATCTGGAGGATTTGTACACCCTACCGCAGGAACCCCTGTTCGGTTATCTGCGCGGACGGTATACAGAGGAAGAAGTACGCGCCATTGATGACTTTGCGGACAGCCTGGGAATCGAGGTAGTGCCCTGCATCCAGACGCTGGCCCACCTGAATCAGTTTCTCCGCTGGGATCAGCCCGCCGCCGATTATCTGGATCTGGATGATATTCTGCTGGTGGGCAGTGAAAAAACCGGCGCCCTGATTGATGAGATGTTCCGCTTTTTTGCCGGTGCGGTGCGCTCCCGGCGCATCCATGTGGGAATGGACGAAGCCTATCATCTGGGGCGCGGCCGGTATGCGGACGAAAACGGCCTGAAGAAAAAGACCGAAATCATGCACCTCCATCTGCGGGATGTGATGGCCCGCGCCCAAAAGGCGGGCCTGTCGGTGATGATGTGGGACGATATGTTCAGCGGCAGCTATCAGCCGCTGGATGGGCAGGCCCTCCCCATTCCGGAGGGAGCCCAGCTGGTATACTGGGATTATTACCATGACCGGCCGGAGGAATATGCCGAACGCTTTGCTTTCCGGAAAAATTTGTGCCGGAATCTGGTTTTTGCCGGCGGAGCCTGGCGGTGGCAGGGACCGGCCCCACACCACAGCAAAACGCTGATCACTACCCAGAGTGCATTGAGCGAAGCAAAGAAGGCCGGAATCCAGGAGGTTCTTGTCACCTGCTGGGGCGATGACGGCAGTGAGTGCCCGCCCGACGGCAGTTATCTGGGAATGCAGCTGTTCGCCGAGCACACTTTCTCCCCCAAGGTCTCTCCGGAAAAGCTGGAAGAACGGCTGACCTTCTGCACCGGTGTTTCCCTGTCCGCTACGCTTCACCAGCAGGACATCAACTTTCTGCCCGGCGAGGAATCCCCCTGCCACAACGAAGCCCCCTGCAAATACTTATTGTATCAGGACCCCCTGTGCGGTTTATATGAAGAGCATACGGCCCGGCTGGATGAGCACTGTGATCTGACGGCGTATTATCGCCAGTGCCGGGAAGCCCTGCGGGATGAGAATTACCGGCGGGCCGAGCCCCACATGCTCGCTTCCCTGCGCTACTACCAGGCACTTTCCCAGGCGCTGAGCACCAAATGGGACCTGGGGCTGCGGATCCGGCAGGCCTATCAGAAAAAAGACAGGCAGGCCCTCTCGCTTCTTCTGCACGAAAGGCTTCCGGCTGCCCGGGCCGATATGGAAGCCCTGCGGCAGGCCGCCGTCTCCATGTGGTACGAAAACTACAAACCCTTTGGTCTGGAGGCCCTGGAGTTTCGATTCTCCGCACTGATCGGCCGCATGAAAACCGCCGAAAGCCGTCTGTCGGATTATTTGAGCGGACGGATTGATTCCCTGCCCGAGTGCGAGGAGCCCCGCATCCCGGTGCTTCCCCAGGAGAACCAGAGTCCCAATTCCTTCCAGCGCTGTTATTCGGCGGCCCGGCTGAGCTGGTAACCCTCCTTTTCCCTCCCGCTTTCGGGCGGTATTCCGTGGAGGACCGGCGGGAGCGCTGACTTTCCGTCGAAAAATGCTTCGGACGGTCCCTTTGAGGGACAAGATCCTTTGCCAGTGCGTAAAAAAGGTCCGGCCATGCGGCCGGACCTTTTTATGTTCTGTCGTCTCTCTCCTGTTTTTCCGTCTCCAGAATCACACAGCGCCCTTCCAAGGCCACCGGTTCATCCAGAATAACGGCGCCGGCCCGCGGCACGGTGATCGAGCCAAAATGCGGGTTTTTAATGCTGTCAATCGGGGCCGTCAGCGTGGCCTGCACGTCCGACCGCTCAAAGGCCAGGTCCGTTCCCACCATCTCGCAGTCCACCAGCGTCAGGTTTTTGCAGTAGCAAAGCGGCTGAGTACCGGTAATCCGGCAGCGGATCAGGGTCAGATGGTCGGAATACCACCCCAAATATTCGCCGTTTACCTCGCTGTCGATCACCGTGATGTTTTCGCTGTGCCAGAACGCATCTTTGGTGTGGAAAACACAGTTCTCCATCACCGCATTTTTCACATACTGGAACGAATATTTTCCGGTGAAATGTACGTTTTTCAGCCGCAGGTTCTCGCTGCGCATCATAAAATATTCGCTCTCCGCTTTTCCGTCCTCCATCCGGCAACTCTTCACCGACCAGCCAAATTCCGGAGAAAGGATATCACAGTTTTGCAGGGTAATATCGCTGCACTCCCGCAGGGCTTTAATCCCATGCAGTTTGGTGTTTGTAATCTCGGCGTGATCGGTATACCACAGTGCCGCCCGGCACAGCGGGGTCAGCTCGCAGCCGTGAATCGCAATGCGGTGATCATGCCAGAATGGGTACCGCAGGTTAAAATAGCTGTTCTCCACCCGAAAATCCTGCCCCTCCTTCAGCGCACTCTCCCCATCAGCCGGCCCGTCAAAGCGGCAATGGCGGATGTCCGCATCCCGAAGGGCGTACAGCGCCCGCTCTTCATCAAAAGTTTTTTCCTCAATCACATGTCTCTCCATGTCCCTCATCCTTTCCATTCCCGGTAAAACAACCGGATGCTGTTTTTCCGCTCTATGATTTTAGCGTATTCCCCGTATTTCTGCAACCAAACTCTCTTTCAGACGTTGTTTCTAAGCATAGCACCTTGTGTTCACTCCAGGTC
>JBJEQH010000006.1:0-5218 GCA_051881655.1 Candidatus Heritagella sp.
GGGATAATAGAATCCTCTCTCCTGATTGTAGTTTTCCAAATCCGCCGCATAAATGAAGGCGGGTTTTCCTGTGAGGACAAAATCACAAATCCAACTGGAATAATCTGTAATACCCAGATCAGCAGCCACCATCAATTCCTGCATATCCGGATAAGCAGTAGCCGAGATAATGCGGGGATCTGAAATCGCCGCAGGATTCAGCCGCTTGGTTTTGAAATGGAAGCGGTTTAAAAGAACCCACTCGCCGCCGAAAACATCCTCCAGGGTATCCAGTAAACGGATATAATCCATAGTATAGTATTTAAGACCGGAATCATCCCGGAAGGTGGGGCCATACATGACAATTTTTTTATGGGCAGGAATTTGGTAGTAATCCAGCACCTTTTGCCGAATAGAAGCAAACTTCTCCTTTTCAGAGAATAAAGTATCATTTCTGGCGTGGCCAAGCTCTAAAATAGGGACATCTGGCCAATGGCTATCCCGGTACACATTGGTTTCAAAAGAACTGTTCGAAATGCAGACATTTGTCCAGGAATTCTCTTTTTTTGCGGCGCGGAGCCAGCGCTTATCTTTTACATCATCTTTTCCAATCCTCTTCAGGCCCATGGAGCCATGCCAGGTTTGAAGATAAAACTGTTCCTTCTTTTTCGGAATCGGATTCCAGGGGAAACAGACAGCATTGTCCACCCATACTTTGGCACTGGCCATTTCCCGAAACAATTCGTAGGAATTACGGCACACCAGACGGACTTTTTCCGGGTATTGATCTGGATTCATCATTTTCTTTTCACTGGAAGCCCAAACCAACTCCAACGGTAGATTCTGACGGAGAATTTCCTCACAAATATATTTAGGATTGCAGATATAATCATTATTATAGGTCATAAAAAGCACTTTATTGGATTGTACTTTGTTATGAGAAGAAATCCACCGGCGCGCAGGGATGGAAAGAACAATATCGATTGCATACCGTGCCTTGGAAAACAGGCTCTTGATTTTCCAACATACATCTCCCAGAAACCGGCGTTCTGCCAAACTTTTCAGAATTTTATTGCCTATACCCAATGAAATCCCTCCATTGATATATAAATAGAAATTTACAGTGTCATGCTCTCCACCAATCGGAGGAACATCTCCTCCAGACCGGTTTCTGCTTTCCACCCCAGTGCCTGCAGCTTGCGGCTGTCCAGCCGGATCACCATTTCCGGATTATAGCCGAAGGAAGAAAGGTCTTTGGGCGTATCCATCTCGACCCGGATGCCGGATCCCGGGAAAATGCGGCACACCATTTCGGCCATCTCCCGGATCGAGACCGCGGTATCCATGTTGGTCACATTGTACGCCTGTCCGTTCTCTCCACACAGCAGAATCGTCAGCAGTGCAGTCACCGCGTCTTTTGTGTAGCAATAACTGCGCACAGTGCGCCCGGGCGTGTGCAGAACGATGTTCCGTTTTTCAATGGCACAGCGGGCAAACTCGGCGAACACGCGCCCGTCGTGATACTCCACACCGGGGCCGAATGTCTGTGACAGGCGGGCAATCCGCACGGGAACATCGTATTCGGCTGCATAAGAAGCGCACAGGCATTCCACCATGCGTTTGCCCTCGGAATAACTGCTGCGCACCTGCAGCGGGTCAATATAGCCGCTGTAGGTCTCCTGAATCAGGCCGGCATCGGCGGCGGGGGTTCCGTATACCTCCAGAGAGGAGAGGTACACAAAGCCCTGTACCTTTTTCTCGGCGGCCAGCTGCAGCACGGCGCGCGTCCCGTCAATGGCCGTTAAAATCGTCTCTACCGGATGGGAGACAAAATACTGCGAGCTGGTCGCGCTGGCCCCGTGGATGATATAGTCAATCGGCCCATCCACAGCGGGCAGCGCGTTGATATCCCCGGTTAAAACCGTAAGCTCGCCGCGCTGGATCAACGGGCGGAACAGCTTTTCCGCCTTTTCATAGCTGCGCGCCAAAGCCACCAGGTGGATGTTGTCCCCGTGCAGGCGGTTCCGGCAGCCCAGGGCCCGCACAATCTGCGAACCGATCAGGCCGGTCGCACCGGTGATAAACACCGTTTTTCCGGCCAGCTTTTCAAAGGGAACCGAACTTTCGGCGATTTCCTCCAGATCCCGCTGCAAAACGGGATTTTCTTCACATTCCGTGCGCATACAGGTTTCTCCTTTTTCCACCGCCGAAAATCAGCGGCTGTATTTGCCGATTTTGCTCTCCAGCTGGCTGGTAAGTCCCAGACCGAAGGCCTGCTCGTTTTCCTTGTAGGTCAGCAGGGCGCGGTACATATACACATCCTCGGGTGTGGTCACCTTAATATTGCCGCGGTTGCCCGGCACCATGTAGGCGGTCTGCCCCAGTGTGCGGATAATGGTGCAGGAATCCACCATGTTGTCATAGCGGGTGGGTGTCTGGCGGATCTGATCGTGTGCGCTGATAATGTCCTTCAGATAGAAGCTCTGCGGGGCCTGCGCCGCGTAAGTCTCCTTGCGGTAGGGGACATCGCCCACGGTCTGGCCGTCCTTGCTCAGCAAAATGGTCTCGTAGCAGGAGGTGCAGGTAATGCCGTTTCCGTGCTCTTTCACGCTTTCAATATTGTCCCGAATCACCTCGTAGGTGATAAACGGACGCACGCCGTCGTGAATCAGGACAATGGAGTCCCCGTCGTTCTCCTCTTCCGCCTTTTTCAGTGCGTTATAAATCGAATCCTGCCCGGTTTCCCCGCCGGCCACGATGCCGCACACCTTGCTCAGACGGAAGTCCTTCACCAGCTCGTCCACATAGGGGATGTATTTCTCCAAAACAGACAGGTAAATCTTGTCGATCATGTCGTGGTTCTGAAAAAGCTGCAGGGTATGCACCAGAATGGGTTTTCCGTTAATCTCCAAAAACTGCTTCGGAATCCCGGTACCCATACGAACACCGCTGCCGCCGGCAAAAATAATTGCAATATTCATTTACAAGTCCCTCGTTTCTTCCATAATTTTTCAAAGTTTTAAAGGTTTCAACCAAATCAATTTCCCGCAGGGGGAAAAGAGAGCGCTTTCATTTTTTTCAGGTTGTTTTGGCGGTTCTGTTCGGCCTGCCGCAGGGATTCCGGCATGTTTTTCAGCAAAATCCAGTCGATCACGCGGTCACTGGCATGGGAATCCGTGTGGTCAAAGTGAAGCTGCACGTATTCTTCCACCTTTTCCTGTTCAAAATCCCCATGGGCAATGGCGGACAGCACTTCATCAAAGGTGTGGCAGATTTTCCCGGGGGCCGTCTCCCCGTAATTCCGGTGGAACCCGCGGGATACCGCATACGAAGTTTCGTCAAAAGCGAAAAACAGCATGGGCTTTCCCATCAGGGAAAATTCAAAGATATTGGAGGAATAGTCGGTAATCAGCAGATCGGTTATATAAAACAGATCGTTGATATCCGGATAATCTCCCACATCGGCCATGCGGTCGCGATACGCAGGGGGAATGGGAACCGGGTCATGCACCCAGGGGTGCATTTTAAAGAGCACTACATAGTCCTCTGAGCACAACCGGTACAGCTTATCAAAATCAATCTGCTCGTAGGGGTAATGAGCATCTCTGCGCCCTTTTCCGCGGTAGGTGGGAGCAAACAGAATTACCTTTTTGTTTCGGCATAACGGATAGGTCTTCAAAAGAGAGGCGGTCACAGAGGCCCGGCGCTCCGAATCCAGAAATTTGTCCATACGGGGCATCCCGGTGGGCAGTACCTGCTCGGGGGAGATTCCCCATGCCTCGGAGAAAAAGGGGGCGATGCGGCGGGAACCGGCGATGCCATAGGTGTACTGTCGGTGGCAGCCCTGTGGAGCCGGACAGCCGGAGTGCCCCCAGCGGCTGTATCCCGCGGATTTAAAACCGGCGCCTGCATGCCAAAGCTGTACCAGGCAGGTGCCGCTGTCCACTTTCAGCCAATCGAAAACAGGGGCGTGGTCATCCAGAAAAACATACCGGCTTTTTGCGATCTTCCTCAGCAGAGAGAACCAGCTTTTCAGCGATTGATGCTGCGAAGCAGCCGGCCGGGCTGACAGCATTATTTCAAAATCTTTTTGCAGGCCCCGCTCCTGCATGCGCTGGCAGACGGCCATCTGGTTGGCATTGCAGGAAGCCCCCTGCTCGGTCATAAACAGAACGCTCGGGTGCTTTTCCCGGCGGTGATGATAAAGGCGGCAGAAAAACCCGTACGCCGCCCGCATCCCTTTCCGGCGGATGGACACAAGCCGGGAAGGAGAGGGATCCTTTTCCGGAAGCAGTGGGGCCCCGACCGATTTTTGCGCGGCAGCCATGGTGTGCATCTGCAGAACCGGGGGATTGTGATCCGTGATGGAAAAAGATACGGTGTATACACTGTGACGGCTCTCATACAGGAACACATGCGAAAGCCCGTCCATTTCTTCGGAAAGCCCGGGCTGTGCCGTCACCACGGCGGCGGGCGCACCGTCCACGCAGGCCCAGAACTGAACCGTTCCGTTGGGGAAGCACCGGTTTTCTCCGGTGTTGGTGATATTCAGCCGCAGATGAACCTTCCCTTCTGAACAGGAAACCATCTCGCAGGGGGCGATGGCTTTCCCCTTCGGATCGACCGCAAAGAAAGAGAGGCGTGAGCCGGAAAGACAGGCGGGCTCCACCTGAATATCAAGAAAAAGATAGATGCGCTCCCATGAAAGGCGGGTGGCCGTAAAGGAAACGCTCGTTGGATCCTGCGTTTTCGAAATCATACCCATCCCCGAAAAGCCCGGTCCTTTCCTAAATTTTTCCCAAAGGAAACCTACATTTTTCCTAAATTACATATACAGGTATTATACAATAAGGCAAGGGAAAAATCCATGCCGTTTTCCATTTTCGTGCAGATGGACGGTCTGCCGGTTTGTTTGCGGTCAGATATTGGCGAAAATTTGCCCGCAAGGAGCACTTTTTTGAAAGTAAAGAGAAAAAGGCCTTTGCATTATTCAGAAAGTAACAGGTTTTTGTGAAGCCCCTGTGAAGAAATTGCAAAGGAAAAGCCTCCCTTGCCTTTTGGAAGAATTTCCGCTATAATACACAGTATAAAATACAGGCGGATATGGTGGAATTGGCAGACACGATGGATTTAGGTTCCATTGGGCAACCGTGCAGGTTCAAATCCTGTTATCCGCACCACAAAGGCTGATAGTTTTGATACGAAAATTTGGTACGAAAGGACGGTGACATGACGGTAG
>JBJEQH010000007.1:0-5167 GCA_051881655.1 Candidatus Heritagella sp.
CTGACCAAATGACGCGTTCATGATTACATAAAGGAGCAGGCGATGATACGATATATAGGAAAAAGATTGCTGCAGATGATTCCTGTTGTTGTGTGTGTGGCAATTCTGATCTTCACCATAATGTACTTCGTGCCGGGCGATCCCGCTGAGATTATCCTGGGCGTGACGGCAACAAAGCAGGAACTGGAAGCCTGTCGAGAATCGTTAGGGCTGAATCAGCCGTATATCGTTCGACTGGCATATTTCCTTCGGGATACTTTCCTTCGGTTTGATCTGGGAGAGTCTTATGTTGACGGCACCTCGGTACTGGACAACATTCTGTCCAGACTTCCCTACACCTTGATTATCAGTCTGGGCTCCATGGCGATTGCCATAGTTGTTGGCATTGTTTTGGGGATTATTGCCGCATTGAACCAGAATGGCATTGCGGACCGGCTGTGCATGGTCCTTGCCCTGATCGGTGTTTCGATGCCCGGATTCTGGCTGGCCTTGATGCTGGTCATCTGGCTTGCTCTGCAGCATAATATTCTTCCTTCCTACGGTGTGGGAACGGTGAAGCATTTTATCATGCCGTGGATTGCCGCAGCGCTTCCGGAACTTGCCCGTCTGGCCAGGCAGGCGCGTTCTTCCATGCTGGAGGTCATCCACGCCGACTATGTTACTACAGCAAAGGCCAAGGGCGTAAAAAAGTGGAACATCGTGTTCAAGCATGAGCTGCCCAATGCCTTGATTCCGATTATTACCACCATCGGAAGCGGACTCGCCCACGGTATGGGCGGCGCCCTTGTGATCGAAAGTGTGTTTTCCATCCCGGGGCTGGGTTTGTATATCACAAACAGCATCAATAACCGTGACTACCCTTCAGTTCAGGGGGCGATTGTCTTCTTTTCCATTATGTTCAGTGTGATTATGCTGCTGGTTGATCTTGCGTATGCGGCCGTCGATCCCAGAATCAAAGCGGCCTTCAGCGGATCCGCGCAGAAAAAGAAGAAGGTCAAAGCGGCAGCGGCTGTTTCCGAAGAAGAAGGGGACGGGGGTGATCAGTGATGGCAAAAGAGAAGAAAGATAAAAAGGTTGGAAACGGGACGCTGGTTTTAAAGCGCCTGATGAAAAACCCGAATGCCGTGATCGGCCTGGTTATTCTGGTCATTATTATCCTGATGGCAGTTTTTGCCGACGTCATCGCTCCGTATGGATACGCGGAAGTGAATCTGCCGGATCGTCTGCAGACCCCGTCTGCTGCACATCTTTTCGGAACGGATGAGATGGGCAGAGATCTGTTCAGCCGTATCATTTACGGCGCGCGAGATACCTTAAAGTTAAGTCTTGGAACCGTTATTTTCGGAACCGGTGTCGGCATCATTCTCGGAAGCATTGCCGGTTACTTCGGCGGATGGGTGGATAACCTGATCATGAGATTCCTGGATGTCATCTCTGCGATTCCCGGTATCTTGATGGCCATTTGTATTTCCGCCGTATTGGGAAGCGGCCTGATCCCGACGATTTTCGCCCTTGGCGTCGGCGGAATCCCCGGCGCGGCACGAATCATTCGCGCGCAGATGATCAGTGTCCGGGAGCAGGAATTTGTTGAGGCTGCGACTTCCATCAATGCCGGCAAAATCAGAATTATTGCCAAGCACGTTTTCCCGAATTCCATGTCCCCTTTGATCGTCTCGGCGTCCATGAGCTTGGCCAATGCCATTATTGCCGCATCCAGCTTAAGCTTTATCGGCCTCGGCGTTCAGCCGCCGAATCCGGAATGGGGCGCCCTGCTTTCCGCAGGACGTTCGCAGATCCGTGACTATCCTCATTTGGTTATGATCCCCGGTATCGTGATCATGCTGACCGTGCTGGCTTTCAATATGCTGGGCGACGGCCTTCGCGATGCCCTTGACCCGAAACTGAAGAAATAAGGAGAGCGCATGATGAATACAGAGAATGAAAATGAACTGTTGTCTGTAAAGGATCTGAGAGTAGTATATACTTCAGACGGCGTTCCGATTCATGCGGTCAACGGTGTTTCTTTTTCCGTGGAAAAGGGAAAAACCCTTGGCCTGGTCGGAGAGACCGGCGCCGGAAAAACTTCCATCGCCAAAGCCATTCTCGGCGTCCTTCCGGAATTCTCAACGAAGAGCTGCACGGGAGAGATCAACTTTGAGGGAGTTAATCTCTTGGCACTGAAAGAGCGCCGGATGGCGGAGATGCGGGGCCAGAAAATCGCCATGATTTTCCAGGACCCCATGACTGCCTTAAATCCGGTTATGACCGTGGGCAACCAGATCGCCGAAGGCATCCGGATCCATAATAAGGTGGGGAAGAAGAAGGCAAAGGAAATGGCGGAGGAAATGCTGGAGATGGTGGGAATTCCTGCCGGCCGGTATAAGGATTATCCGCACCAGTTTTCCGGCGGCATGAAGCAGCGTGTCGTGATCGCCATTGCCCTGTCCTGCCGTCCTACCCTCCTGCTTGCCGATGAGCCGACGACAGCACTGGATGTGACGATTCAGGCCCAGGTGCTTGAGATGATCGTCAAGCTGCGTGATGAGATGGGCATGTCCATGATTATGATCACACATGACCTGGGTGTTGTGGCCGAAGTCTGCGACTATGTTGCGGTTATCTATGCTGGTGAAGTTGTAGAATACGGAACGCTTTCCGAAATTTATCATAATCCGACGCATCCGTATACCCAGGGCCTGTTTGGAGCACTGCCGGATATCAGCGTAGAGACCGAACGGCTGCATTCCATTCAGGGTATGCCCCCGGATCCTTCTCACCTCCCGGAAGGCTGTAAGTTTGCCCCTAGATGTCCTTATGCGACGGATGCCTGCCGGTCAGGAGTGGTGGAACTGATGAAAATTGGCGGAACGCATACCTGCCGGTGCTTAAGAGCAAAGGAGGAAGGCTGATGACTCCCGTTATCGAAATTCGTGACCTGAAGAAATATTTTGAAACGCCGAAAGGTCTTCTTCATGCCGTCGACGGTGTTTCGTTTAAGATCGAAGCCGGTCAGACGATGGGCGTCGTTGGAGAATCCGGCTGTGGAAAATCCACCCTTGGACGAACGATTATTCATCTTTTGGAGAGTACGGACGGACAGATCCTCTTTCAGGGGGAAGACGTCACCCATGTGAAAGGCAAAGATCTGCGCCGGATTCGTGAGAATATGCAGATCATCTTTCAGGATCCGTATTCCTCTCTGAATCCCCGTATGACAGTTACGGAGACGATCCAGGAGCCGCTGTATCTTTCCGGACGCTTCAAAAAAAGTGAACTGGAGAAGGAGACCGCCCGCCTGATGGATCTGGTCGGCGTGGAGAAACGTCTGCGCAACGCCTATCCGCATGAACTCGACGGCGGCAGAAGACAGCGTGTCGGAATCGGACGGGCCATTGCCTTAAATCCGAAATTTGTTGTCTGCGATGAACCGGTGTCTGCCCTGGATGTGTCCATTCAGGCGCAGGTGTTAAACCTGCTGCAGGATCTGCAGCAGGAAAAGGGACTGACGTACATGTTCGTTACGCATGACCTGTCCGTTGTCAAGCATATCTCCAATAACATCTGTGTCATGTATCTTGGGCAGCTGGTGGAGACCTGCTCCTCAAAGGAGATGTTTGCATCTCCGCTGCATCCGTATACCAAGGCGCTGCTTTCCGCCATTCCGTCGGTGGATATCGATCACAGGAAGAAACGCATTGTCCTGGAGGGAGAGATCGTATCCCCCATCAATCCCAAACCCGGCTGTCGTTTCGCGGCCCGGTGCCCTTACGCTACGGAAGCGTGCGGAAAACCGCAGAAGCTTGAGGAAGTTACTCCCAATCATTTTGTTGCCTGTAATCGGGTTCGCGAGATCAATCATATGTAATTGTATTCTGGCTGCCCGGGAAAACAGAATCCCGGGCAGCCCATATTTTGACAGGTGGAGTATTATGGGCAAAACATACATTTACATCGGAGCCTGGAACAAGCCTTCTGAATTCGGCACGTGTGGGATCACAGTGGCGGAATATGACCCAAGGGAGGCAAAGATCACGCCGATTGCAACGCAATTTCCTCAAATCAGCTGCGGAGCAATGAAGGTGGATCCGCAGAAGAGGATTCTCTATGTGGCAGACGAACGCCGGGAGATCGAAGGAAAAACCTTCGGCGGGATGCTTTATGCATTTGCCATCCGGCCGGAGACCGGAATGCTGATGCCGCTGTCGGCGGGCCCGGCATTCGGGGTCCAGCCCTCTTTTGTGGAATACGACGGAGCGTATCTCCTGGAGACCAATCATGCCACAGATCAGTACATCATTCGGACGGAGCGGGATGAAGACGGGAAACTCCATGCCGTAAAGATGAGAGACGAATCGAGTGTGGTTCTGTTTGAACGGAAAGCGGACGGCTCTGTCGGGGAAGCGCTGGATGTGCTGACATTCGACCAAAAGGAATGGGATGTCCCTGAAGCTGGAAGCAGATCCGCACGGAATTCTCACATCCATGCGGTGGCGAAGCTTCCGGGAACCGAGCGCTATGTTGTGACCGACAAGGGCCTGGATGCCGTATACACGCTGGCGATCGATGAAGGATCGAAGACATTGGACCGGATCGGGACCTGGAAAAGCACGGCGGGAAGCTCACCGAGATATCTTGCGCTGCATCCTTCAAAGCCGCTTCTTTACCTGAATTATGAAACGCGGTCAGTTCTTTCCGTTCTGGAGTACGATCGGAACGGGATCCTTCGGGAACGGGCAATGGTACCCGCCAGCGGACGGTATTCCCGGGAGGAGGATACAGCACCCTCGGATATTGCTGTGGATCAGGCCGGGGAGAATCTGTATCTGCTGCTCAGAGGAAAACAGGAAATCTCCTGGTTTGCGCTTGACTCGGAGGGAATACCAAACTGGAAAGCCAATATCGCCATGAATAATACCTGGGGCGGGAGAAAACTGGCATTTTCTCCTGACGGAAGATTCCTGCTGGCAGCGGGATTCCCGGACGATGAACTCACGGTATTTGAAATTACAAAAGACGGGGAAATGGTTTACGCCGGGAAACGGAACAGTGCGCATCCGGGCGCGCTGGCCTTTTTTGAAGCGTGAATCGGGATAATAAGGAATGATAACAAAGACAGACTTTGGTCCGATTTCAAATGGCCAGATGGTTCATAAATATGCGATCAGCA
>JBJEQH010000008.1:0-21997 GCA_051881655.1 Candidatus Heritagella sp.
AAGGGGTGCCCTGCCATGCAAATTCATGAATCAGCGGAAAATTATCTGGAGACCATTCTCGTTCTTCAGCATCGCAACGGTATGGTGCGCTCGATTGATATTGCCAACGAGCTGGGCTTCAGCAAACCCAGCGTCAGTATTTTTATGAAAAACCTGCGCGAAAACGGCTATATCAAGATGGCCAGCGACGGGTACATCACCCTGACACCCGCCGGCCGGGAAATTGCCGAGATGATTTACGAGCGCCACACGCTTCTCTCGGACTGGCTGACACAGCTGGGCGTGACCCCCTCTGTGGCGGCTGAAGATGCCTGCCGCATGGAACATGCCATGAGTCCCGAGACCTTCTCTGCGATTAAAGCGCTGGCGCTGCGCATGGCGGAAGAAAAAGCAAACGGATAAACCTGTTCCAAGTAAAAACGGCCCGGATCCATGCAGCAGCACGGATCCGGGCCGTTTTTTGACAAAGAAGAAAGATGCGGCCGGTTTTTACCGATGGTATTCGGCCGCCTGGCCGATGTTCAGGGCGTGGTCGGATACACGCTCCAGGTCTGTCAGCACCTCGCTGTACAGCAGAGCGGCATCGGCATTGCACAGGCCGGAATTCAGCCGCCGGATATGGGTAACTTCCCATTCATTCACACGGTCATCCACCTGCTGCTCGGCAACCTCCACCTGCCGCAAAGTGATGCCTTTCTTGCCGACAAACAGATCATACGCAGAATCCACGACTTCCAATACCTCATCGGTCAGAATGCGCAATTCCTGCTTCGCTACATCGGAGAAATCCAAATTTCTCTCCAGGAACGACTTGTGATACCCCACCATATTGATAGCGTGGTCACCAATACGCTCAATATCGCTGAGTACATGGTACATGCCGGACAAGCGCAAGGCGTCCTTGCGGCTGAGCTCCATGGCATTCAGCCGAACCAGGCAGTGCGTGATCTCTTTATTCAGGTAGTCGATCAGTTCTTCGTTGTTTTCCAATTCCTGCGGATCATGGTCCTTTTCTCCCAACAGCAGTTCCATGGCACTGCTCAAATTCTCTCGGGCCAGGTGGAACATACGGGAAACCTCCGCATCCACCTGAGCTTCCCCGATGCTGACCGCACCAAAGGCATGCTGGTCAATATGCAGCAGCCGCATTTCGGTACCCTCTTCCGGCCCGTCCGGAATGATCTTCTCGGCAATTTTCACCATGAAATCCGACAGGGGCAGCAGGATCATCATACTGACCACATTGAAGATCGTGTTCAGGTTGGCGATCTGCCGCATGGGTTCATCCGGCGTCAGATTGGCAATCCAGGTCTCGAACGGAATAAACTGCGAGGCCACTACAAAAATGATAGCGCCCAATGTACTGAAAATAACCGCCAGGAAAGCCGAGCGTTTGGCTTCCCGCTTTGCGCCGAAAGAGGCCAGAATGGCGCTGATGCAGGCACCGATATCCATACCGTAAATCATGGGCGCCGCCTGGGCAAGGGTGAGCACCCCCTGGGCGCTCATAGCCTGCACAATACCCACCGATGCCGATGCACTTTGGATGGTAGCGGTAAAAACCATACCCACCAGCACACCCAGCAGCGGATTATTCGCAATGAAGGACAGAAACTGTGCCACTTCCGGCACATTTTTCAGCCCGGCCATCGAGCCGCTCATGGTGCTCATTCCGAGGAACAGGATGCCCAGACCGGCGATCACCTGACCCAGGTGGTTGATAAATTTCTTTTTCAGGAACATGATCATAATCACGCCGATCATCGCAATGATGGGCGCAAACTGATCAATTTTCAAAGTGAGCAGCTGTCCGGTCATTGTGGTACCGATTTTGGCGCCGATAATCACGCCCACCGCCTGCCGCAGGCTCATCAAACCCGCGTTGACAAAGCTGCAGGTCATCACAATCGTCGCGTTGCTGCTCTGGATAACAGCAGCGATTCCGGCGCCAACCAGCATGCCCAGATACTTATTCCGGGTAATTTTCTCCAAAATGGATTTGAGCTTTGAACCGGCCAGCAGCTCCAGGCCGTCGCTCATCATCTTCATACCGTACAGGAACAGCGCCAGGCCGCCTATCAGTCCAATTACATCCGATACCTGCATTTTTGGCACATCCTATCTCTCATTTTTTCTTAGTTACCACTACTTCTTTTCCATTCTATTTTCCATTGTAAGCGAAATTTTACATGAATGCAATATGATTTTTACTTAAACCGCAAACTTCGGCAAGTTTCCCCAAAAAGAAAACGTGAAGAAGAATTCTTTCTCCTCCACGTATCTCTTTTTCTTATCAAAAGGTCACTCAATAAAATGTAGCGACCTCTTCTTCCGGCGCCTGACCGGGTTCAATATGGATAGCCTGCAGGACCGGACCCTTCCCGCGATAGACCGGACTGAACTTCACATCCACCTTCGCCGTCACACGGATCCAGCTGCGCTGCGGCAGGGATTCACACGGGGGATACTGGCACAGAAATCCCATGAACGTGATATCCTGCACACAGCAGGTCATCACAAAACGGCCGGGGATAAACGTACCCTTGGGCAATTTTTTCGAATTGCACACCATCCCGGTAAAGCGGACGGTTTTCCCCTGGTACTTTTTCGGCTCCTCGCTGGCATCGCGGTACCACAGGGCGAAATCCCGGTCCTCAATTTCAATGATCGGCGCATCCAGGTCAAAGGGAAGCGGATCCTGGATATCATCGTAAACCACATCACCATTTTCATATTCATAGGCAATATCGGTCCGGCGGCTGACCCCGCGGATGATTTTGTGAATGGCCTGCTGGTCTACCTTCTCATTGGCGCGGTTCAGCACACAAAGCTCGCACACCTGCAGTTTATCCACCATCAGGCCGCGCATATTCTGGTTGTAGGCGACAAAGGTATTGGCGTCTGCCGTCATCATGCACTGATAAATCTGCCACGAATCGGGCATCTGCTCCATCAGTCGCTGCAGCATCCACATCCCGTTATATTCGATCACCACGCGCTCAAAGCCGTACTGCTTTTCAAACGCCTGCAGTTTTTCCCGGGTGAGGTCTTCCTCTTCCTCCAGGTATTCAATAAAGACATTCCCGCCCTCGTACCGGGAGGGATTCAGTTCCTCTTCCCCTTCTTCACACATCAGCAGGAGGGTTTTCTCCCCTTTGTGGAAACGGGTATCCTCCATAGTCTCCTGAATAAACCGGGTCTTCCCTGATTCCAAAAAACCGACGAACAAATAAACCGGAATGGTCTCCATCCTATTTCCCCCTTTTTATGCCAGATGGAACAGGCCGCTGAGCACCTCTTCGTTCATCTTCGAGCCGATCACGCAGATCCGCCCAATAATGCCCGCAGGGCCGGTGCGCACACTGCTCTCGCCGGGAACATAATCAAAATGAATCCACTCGCCATTTTCGCCGGCCACAATTCCCTTGGCCCGCAGCACGATTCCGCAGCGCTCTGCATCATCCAAAGCCGCCAGCGCACCGGCGATCTCCTCTTTGGTAAACGCATGGGTGGTCTCCCGGCCCCAGCTGGTGAACACTTCGTCCGCATGATGGTGATGGTGATGCTCGTGGTGGTGGTGCTCATGGTTATGATGATGCTCGTGGCAGCCGCATTCCTCATCGTGGTCGTGATGGTGATGGTGCTCATGCTCTTCCTCATGATCATGGTGGTGTTCATGATCGTGGCAGCCGCACTCCTCGTCGTGGTCGTGATGGTGATGGTGTTCGTGCTCCTCCTCATGGTCATGATGATGCTCATGATCGTGGCAGCCGCACTCCTCGTCATCCTCTTCTTCCTCATGGGCCTTCAGCAGCTCCTGCAGCTCCATCTGCAGGGTGTCCTTCTGCTCCATGGCCGCCAGAATCTGCTTGCCGTCCAGCTGATCCCAGGGCGTCGTGATGATGGTCGCATTGGCATTCTTCTCCCGCAGCAGCGCGACAACCGCCGCCAGCTTCTCCTCGCTCATATCATCCGTGCGGCTGAGGATCAGGGTGCTGGCAAACTCCACCTGATTGTTATAGAACTCGCCGAAATTCTTCATATACATTTTGCACTTGTGCGCATCGGCTACCGTCGTAAATCCGTTCAGCTGTGCGCCTTTCGTCTCGGCATTCTGTACGGCGCGGATGACATCGCTCAGCTTTCCCACGCCGGAGGGCTCGATGAGAATGCGGTCCGGATGGAACTGATCCAGCACCTGATGCAGAGCCTCGCCGAAATCGCCGACCAGGCTGCAGCAGATGCAGCCTGAGTTCATCTCGGTAATATTGATGCCGGCATCCTGCAGAAAGCCGCCGTCAATCCCGATCTCGCCGAATTCATTTTCAATCAGAACCAGCTTCTCCCCGGCATAAGCCTCTTTGATCAGCTTTTTAATCAGGGTTGTTTTACCGGCACCCAGAAAACCGGAGAAAATATCAATTTTTGTCATTACCGTCACCTTTCCTTTTCAATCCACCGTCGGGCACATTCAATTGCCCGATAAAAACACGGGTCTAACAATTTATTATACACCGCTTGCCGCAAAAAGCCAAGAAAAATGGCTTTTCTTTTTCCTATTTATTGTAGCACTATTGCAAATGATTTGCAATAGTGCCTTATTCCGCTTTTTTCCTATTTTTGTCAGAAATTTGAATTGAAATTTTTTTCTGTCTGCGGTAGACTGAAAAGGAAAGAAGAGCCGTTTATCGGCCATATGAAAGGAGTTCTTTTTTATGAACGCAAGCGAGTACATCACCGGTATGCAGCACATCGGCCTGCCCACCCGAGATATGCAGGCCACCCTGGCATTCTATCAGGGGCTGGGCTTCTCCATCGACTGGAAAATTGAGCGGGAAGGAAAAATCGGTCTGGCCTTTCTGAAATTGGGGGACTGTGTGTTCGAGACCTTTGTCAACCCCAATGCCGTGGGCGTTCCCGGTGCGATTGATCACATTGCGCTGAACGTGACCGATGTGGAAAAGGTGTACGAAGCCATTGTGAACGACGGCAGCTACACCATCTGCGATCCCGAAAAGGGAATCCAGTTTCTGCCCTTCTATAACGGTGTGAAATTCTTCACCATTCTGGGGCCCAACGGAGAAAAGGTGGAATTTAACCAGAAACTGTAAATACAGAAAGGACGCACTTCCATGTTTTACGACCTTCTCAGCGGCGCAGCAGAGCTGAAAAACTGGCGCTCCCGCTCGATCAACGCCGAGAACCTCACCGGGGAAAAGGGGCGCGGCGGAATGGCCGTCAGCCCATTGGGGCCCTCCCGCAAAGGGAGCCCGTGCCTGACGGATATCCATCCCGGCGATACCGTAACCCTGTGTGAAATGGACGGCCCCGGCTTTATCACTCATATCTGGATCACCGTAACCAATAAGACGACCGAGGCCGACAGCAATGTGCTGCGCGACCTGGTGCTGCGCATGTACTGGGACGGGGAGGAGACCCCTTCGGTGGAAAGCCCGCTGGGTGACTTCTTCTGCTGTGGTTTCGCCCGGGAATGTCAGGTCACTTCGATGCCTGTTTCCGTGATCCCCAACCGCGGATTTAACTGCTATTTCCGTATGCCCTTTGCCAAAAAGGCCAAAATCACCCTGGAAAACCAGCACGACAACCCCATCCCCGCTTTCTTCTATCAGGTGGATTACTGCCTGTGCGAGGAACTGCCGGCGAACACCGGGTATTTCCATGCTCAGTGGCGCCGCCAACGGTACACCCAGCTGCAACAGGATTATGTCATTCTGGACGGCGTTCATGGGCGCGGCCAGTACATCGGCACCTATCTGGCGCTGACCACCCTGGAGCGGTACTGGTGGGGCGAGGGAGAAGTTAAATTCTATCTGGACGGCGACACAGAGTACCCGACCATCTGCGGCACGGGAACCGAGGACTATTTTGGCGGTTCGTGGAGCTTTGCCCATCAGGTGGATGGAAAAACCGTGGAACAGACCTACTGCACCCCGTTCCTCGGTTATCCCTATTATTCCGCCCACGACGAGCTGGTGCACAACGACTATCACAATGATGACTGTCCGCCCATGCGCGGGTTTTACCGCTGGCATCTCCCGGATCCCATCTGCTTTGAAAAGGATATCCGGGTGACCATCCAGCAGATCGGCGTGTGCCACAAGGGCCTGTTCGAACGGCAGGACGATGTGGCCAGCGTGGCCTACTGGTATCAGCAGGAACCCCATACGGTTTTCCCCGAACTGATGGAAAAACGCCTGCGGTGGCCCCGCTAAACTTTCCATAGAATGAAGAAAACAGGCAGGTTCTTTCGATTTTGAAAGAGACCTGCCTGTTTTTATTTTGTAAAGAAGTCCGTCCGATTATTCAACTTTGGGCAGTTTGGCAAAGCTGGCCTGCAGCTCTTCATCCGTGGGAATATAGTCAACCATCTTTCCGTCATGGAACTTCTCGTATGCTACCATATCGAAATACCCGGTTCCGGTCAGGCCGAACACAATGGTCTTCTCCTCGCCGGTTTCCTTGCATTTCAGCGCTTCGTCAATGGCCACCCGGATTGCATGCGAGCTCTCCGGTGCGGGCAGAATCCCCTCTACTCTGGCGAACTGTTCGGCCGCCTGGAAGACCGCCGTCTGCTCCACCGAGGTGGCCTCCATCAGGCCGTCCGCATACAGCTGCGACAGCGTGGAGCTCATCCCATGGTAGCGCAGGCCGCCCGCATGGTTCGGCGACGGGATAAAGCCGCTGCCCAGGGTGTACATCTTTGCCAGCGGGCAGACCATACCGGTATCACAGAAATCATAGGCGTACTTGCCCCGCGTCAGGCTCGGGCAGGAGGCCGGTTCCACGGCGATGAACCGGTAATCCGCTTCGCCCCGCAGCTTTTCTCCCATAAAGGGCGCAATCAGGCCGCCCAGGTTCGAACCGCCGCCCGCGCAGCCAATGATGATATCCGGCTTAATTCCATATTTGTCCAGGGCCGCTTTGGTCTCCAATCCAATCACCGACTGATGCAGCAGCACCTGATTGAGCACGCTGCCCAGCACATAGCGGTATCCCTCGGTGCTGGTCGCCACTTCCACGGCCTCGGAAATCGCACAGCCCAGGCTTCCGGTGGTGCCGGGATGCTCGGCCAGAATTTTGCGGCCGACCACCGTCTCCATGGACGGCGACGGGGTGACCGAAGCGCCGTAGGTGCGCATAACCTCACGGCGGAAGGGTTTCTGCTCATAGGAAACCTTGACCATGTACACCTTGCAGTCCAGCCCAAAATACGAGCAGGCCATGGACAGCGCCGTGCCCCACTGGCCGGCACCGGTCTCGGTGGTCACACCCTTCAGCCCCTGCTTTTTGGCATAATACGCCTGAGCAATCGCAGAATTCAGCTTATGGCTGCCGCTGGTGTTGTTCCCCTCGAACTTATAGTAAATTTTGGCCGGCGTCTGCAGTTTTTCCTCCAGGCAATAGGCCCGCACCAGCGGAGAGGGGCGGTACATCCGGTAAAAATTGCGGATCTCCTCGGGAATGGCGAAATACGCAGTGGTGTCATCCAGCTCCTGCTTGACCAGTTCCTCGCAGAAAACGCCCGCCAGCTCCTCCGGCTTCATCGGCTGATGGGTGGCCGGATTCAGAAGCGGTGCCGGTTTATTCTTCATATCGGCGCGAAGATTGTACCAGCTTTTCGGCATTTCCGATTCTTCCAGATAGATTTTGTAGGGGATCTTTTCCATTTTTCCTTCGTCCTTTCACAAATAAAATAGGGGAGCAGGATTTTTATCCACCGCACACCGGAATGCCAGAAAGCGGAGCAAAACGGGAAAATAAAAAAATCCCGCCCCAGCCAAAAAATCTCTGCTGGGACAGGATTTCTCACATCCTGCGGTGCCACCCGGCTTGGTGCATCCAGAAGATACACCCACTTTGCGCATACTTTCCTATGCCGGCTGTTGTTTACGAAGCGCCCCGCTCCGTCTCCCATACTTGAAAGCCCATCGCTCTCTTTCTGTTCGCCCTCAGAAGTCCATTCGATTTTCCTTTTCTGCCGTGTTTCCACCCGCCCCGGCTCTCTGCTAAAGAAAAATAAGAAAATCTACTATTCTTCCTCATCGGTTTTTCTTATCGTAGCACAAGGCTCATCGGCTGTCAAGAGCCGGTTCTCCCTGCGGACACGAATTTCCGGCAAAAGGGGGTTCTTTCCCCAGCTGCCGCACCAGTTCGCGCAGATGACCGCCGTCCGTCCCACAGCAGCCGCCAAACAGTCTCAGCCCAAATTGCCGGTACAAAGCAGCCATCTCGCTGGCCAGATCCTGGGGAGAGGAGATATACAGCTCCTGTGCCTGATCCAGCTGCTCGTAAGGTAAGGGCGAGGTATTGGCCTGAATACCGCAGAAACGGCGGCGCACCAGGTCGGTGCGGTTTACCGGCTGTGAAAGCGCCCGGCGGAGAATGGAGGGATGCACACAGTTGGTCATGTACCCCAGCGGCACCGGAAAAACTGCCGCGTCAATCGCCTGGACGGCCATATGAATGGGAGTTCCGTCGATCAGACAGCCGTTTTCCCGAATGGTAAAGCTGATCAGATAGGGCAGCCCGGTCTGCGCCATGGCCCGGGCCATCCCGATGGCCTCCGGCAGGGTGGGCAGAATCCCGGCATACAAAAAATCGGCCCCGGCCCGGCACATAGCATCCGCCTGCCAGCTGTGAAAGGTAAAGGCCTCCTCCTTCGGCAGGCATCCCTCCCCGGTATAGGCATCCCCCCGGCATCCCATCAGCCCTCCGGCAAAAACGGGCGGAAGATCCGCATCCAGCACACGCCTCAAAGCCAGCTGTTCCCGCAGGAAGCGGACATTCTCGGTCAGCAGATCCGCCGAAAAACCGGCCCGCGCCATCCGTTCCCGGTTGGCGCGCCGGGTGGGCGTTGTGGCCAGAAAGGGAACACCGGCCTGCCGGGCGATGGCGGCGTATTCCCTCCATAAAGCCGACAGCGCCCGACGCCCGTCCGATGAACGAATCAGTGCCGCCATGGCCACCTGTTCATCAAACTGCAGTCCGTATTCCCTCTTCAGGCGCTCACCCAATGCGCCTTCCATCAGCAGAAGGGGGGCTTTTTCAAAGCACTCCGGCAGCGACGGCCCCTTATTTTCCATTCTTCAGTACCTCCCGGCGGATATAGGCAAAGGTCTCCTCCTCCCCCTTTTCCGCCAGCATGCGAAGCAGTTTCTCCAGCAGGGCATCGGTCTCCGGGTGGATTAAATAGTGCCCACGGGAGTGCTGGTAATACTCCAACGGATCCGTCTGCCGGTATTTCTCCCCGCGGTACACCTTGCTGGCCGCCACGCGGTCACAGAACATCTCCACCACATAGCGCACCGGCATCTTCATACCGCACATTGCGTGGTCGCCGTCCACGGCATAGTCAATCCAATACTCCATATGATGTCGGTTGCGCCCTTTATGATGCAGCCAGGCGCTGCTGTAGCCCTGTTCCTTGCGTTCAATGTTATTGGGGCTTTGATTCCCCTGGAAATAACGGGCGCCCACCCGAAATTCCACCGGGCTGTATTTGGATAAATCGTGCAGCAGCCCCTGCTTATACAGCCCCACCTGAAAGCAGTGCCGGCGCACCAGCTTGCGGTGATGCTGGATGGTGCGCAGATGTGACCAGGCTTTTCCCACTTCCGTCTCCTCCTTCCGGGCAATATTCTTTGCTTTTTAGAGATAAAAAATGCCTTCTGCCCGGGAAGGGACAGAGGGCATTTTTCTCGTTTTGATCAGGCCTTAGCTCCTGCTGCGGCGCGTTTTTTCTTTTTGTGGTTCTGCCACATGACATACAGCGGGCAGGCAACACACAGCGATGAGTAGCAGCCGCTGATTACGCCGAACATCATCGGCAGGGCAAAGGAAGTGACCGAATCCAGCTGATAGGCCATTCCCACAATATACACCACCGTAATCGCCACAAACGTGGTAATCGAGGTATTCAGACAGCGGGTCAAGTTCTGGTTGATGGAAACATTCATCAGCTCTTCATAGCCGACCTTCGGCCCCATCAGGCGGCGATTTTCACGCAGACGGTCATACAGAACAATGGTATCGTTCAGCGAATAACCCAAAACGGTGAGAACCACGGCGATGAAGCTGTCGTTGATGGGCATACGGAAAATAACAAAGACAAAATAGACCACCAGCACGTCGTGAATCAGAGCAATAATTCCCGTCACGCCTGCGGACATACCGCCGATTTTCTTAAAGCGGAATGCGACATACAGGATCAGCAGAACGGCCGCCAGTGCAATGGCCACCATGCACTTGGCAAAGAATTTTCCGCCCATGGTGGCATCGACGCTGCTGGATTCCTCCAGGGCCATGCCCGCATCGGGGTATTCCTTTTCCAATCCTTCCAGAATAGCTTTCTGCTCATTGGGGGCAACGGTAGCGGCGCCCGCAAACGTCAGGCTGATCTGCTCCACCGTCTCCGAGGAAGCCGAGGTCTGGACGTTGTGGTTGATGGCCACATCGGCACTTTTGCCCGTGGCTTCTTCCACAATCGCGGCCACCTTTTCCGCATCCACTTCGCCCGTATAGGAATACTTGATGATCGTACCGCCGCGGAACTGGATGGACAGGTCGGTGCCGAAAATAAAGTTGCAGAGAATGCCAACCACCAAAATCGCAGCCGAGATCAGGAAAAAGACTTTTCTGTGTGCAAAGAAATCAATCTTAAATTTTTTCATTTCCTGGGACCTCCGAACAGCCACTTATGGCGCAGCGATTTGTAGCCGGACAGTGAGCGAAGCATGACCCGCACACAGAACACGCTCATGACAAAGTTGCAGATCACACTGACCAACAGCGTATAGCCGAAGGAGTAGATCGAACCGGTCGTAGAAGCGCCGAAGAGCATCGAGAGAATATTGCTAGGGCCAAATACCGCCATCAGAATCACCGCCACGATAATCACGGTGATATTGCCGTCGAAAATCGCCCAGAAGCTGCTGCTGTTGCCCTTCTTGATGGCACCGTCCAGAGAACGGCCCGCCCACAGCTCTTCTTTAATCCGCGTAAACGTGATCACGTTGGCATCCACAGCCATACCAATGCCCAGGATAATACCGGAAATACCCGGCAGGGTCATGGTGAAGCTGTTCATGCCGCCGAAATATCCGCTGATAAAGGCGAAGGTCAGTCCAATATGCCCCAGCAGGGCGATCACTGCCACTGCGCCGGGCAGACGGTACATGAGAATCATGAAGACCGCAATCAGAATAAAGGCGATGATGCCGGCCAGCAGCATGGCATCCAGCGAGGAAGCGCCCATGGTGGGGCTGATCGTGCTGTAGCTCTTCACTTCCAGCTCAAAGGGAAGGGAGCCGGCCTGAATTTTATTGGCCAGGGCCGAAGCCTGGGCCGGGGTGAACCCCTTGGTGCCGTCGGCATTGGTCCCGCCGCTGATCGTGCATTTTCCGTCCGGAATTTTCTCGTTGACCACCGGGTTCGAGATCATCACATCATCCATCCAGATGGAGATAATCTCGCCGGTCAGGCGATCGGTCGCCTCGGCAAAAGCTTCCTTTCCTTCGTCATCGAATTCCAGTGCGACCACATACTCGGTTGCGCCGGTATTCTGGTCCTGAATCATCTGGGCCTTGGCCGAAATAACGTGGCTGCCATCCAGAATGACCTTTTCGGCGGTATCCCCTTTCGGGACCGTCGCCACTTCATTGCCGTTGGCGTCAATTTCCGTTGTTTCGTATTCGTCCCCTTCACGGAAAGTCAGCTGAGCGGTCGATCCCAGTTCCTCAATGGCACTCTCCGGATTGAAATCCTCCTCATCGCTGTTCCAGGGGAACCGGACGATAATGTGGTCATTGCCGGCATCGGTGTACAGCTCGTAATCGGTGATGTTGTTATTCACCAGGCGCAGCTTGATAATCTCCTCCGCTGCGGCCAGCTGTTCATCCGTCGCATCAATCCCATCCGCCGGAACAAAGGTGACTTCCACACCGCCGCGGATATCAGTACCCCAGCGGATGTCTCCCACACCCTTTACATAGGTGAGTTTCATGTCACCATTCTGGCCATACACGCCAAAAATCGAGGTGTAAGTAAACAGCAGGATCAGGATGGCGACGATGAAAAATACGATTTTCGGGGTCTTTTTCATGCGCATATCCTCCAATATTCGTGTTTTGCAAGGCTGCGGAAACGAACGGGAAAACAGCGCTTTTCCATTTTTCGCAATCTCGCGATAACGTGTCTATTATAGAAGGAATCAGGAGAAAAGTCAATTCAAAACCGGTAAGATCGCAGGAATACAGGGATTATTCACAAAGAACCAAAGAAATTTTTGTCGCAAAAACCGCCTTTTTTCGCGCCTCTGGAGTCCCGGGGGACGTGAGCGCCAACAGCTCTCTCAAGCCGGTGCCGAAACCCGGCGGTGGAAAAGCCACATCGCCAGCACCAGCAGAAGGCCCGCCCACAGAAGCGTGAGCAAAAACGGCTCCAGCGCTCCGGCCCAGTCCCCCGTCAGCGCCAGCTGGGCGGCCTGTACTGCCGATGCAAACGGGAGAAAACGGCAGATCTGCTCAAACACCCCGCCGATCAGCGACAGGTCAAACCAGATCCCGCTGAGCCAGGCCGCCACATTGACCAGAAGCGACGCCGCTCCGCTGACCGCTTTTTCGCTGCACACCGTTCCCAGCAGCAGCCCGGCCGCCGTGAAAAAGACGGCCACCGGCAGCAGAACCGGCAGGCACAGCAGCATATTCAGACAGGGAGTCAGCCCCAGCAGAATCGCTGTCAGGAAGCACACCGCATACTGCCCGGCTGCCGCCGGCACCAGCGGAAGCAAATAGCCCCCCATAAAATCCGCCGCCGTCATAGGGGTGGTGAGCAGCCGCATCAGAAACGAGGAACCGCGGTCCCGGGCGACCAGTGTCCCGGCAAACAGGGATAAAAAGGACAGACCGAACACGGCCATGCCGGGGGTCAGCTTACTGAGAGCGAAGAGCTCCACGGGAATGTTTCGCTGGATAACGGACAGCAGCACCAGTAGAATCACCGGAAATCCCAAAAAGAAAACCAGCATCATCGGATCGCGGATCAGTTCTCTCAGATTTCGGGATGCAAATGCACGCATTCTCATGACGGTTCCTCCTCTACCAGCCGGACGAAGGCCTCTTCCAGGTTTTCCCCGCCGGTTTTTTCGCACAGTTCTTCCACTTTGCCCTCAGCCAGCAGGCGTCCGCCAGCCATAATCCCCACCCGGTCGGACAGGGCCTGTGCCTCCTCCATATAGTGGGTAGTCAGCAGGATGGTGGTTTTCCCCTTCAGGCTCTCCACTTCTCTCCATAATTCCCGCCGGGCCAGCACATCCAACCCCAGGGTGGGTTCATCCAGATACAGCACCTGCGGTTCCCCGATCAGCGCCATGGCGATGCTCAGCCTTCGCTGCCAGCCGCCGGACAGGGTTTTGGCCCTTCTGTCCTTTACCGGATGCAGCCCCAGGGCCGTCATCGTATCCGAGGCCCTTTTCTGTCCCTCCTTTTTCCCCAGACCGTGTACCCGGGCCATCAATTCCAGATTCTCCCGCACGGTCAGCAGCCCGGCCACTGCCGTTTCCTGGGGGGAAACCGCCGTCATGCTGCGCACGGCTTCCGTCTCCTGCGGCACCTTCTTCCCCAAAATCTCCAGGGTTCCCCCATCGGGCCGCAGCAGACCGGTCAGCAGTTTCATGGTGGTGGTTTTTCCCGCCCCATTTACCCCCAGCAGCGCATACAGCTCCCCGGGGAAAACCTGGAGATTCAGCCCCTGCACCGCCATAACCGGACCGAAAGCCTTTCTCACATCCCGGCACAGGATCGCCGGTTTTTTTTCTTCTCTCATGATTCTCTCCTCTTCTCCTCCTGCAGTTTCTGGTTAATGGCCGCCACCATCCGGCGGTTCACCTGCCAGCGAATCAGATAGGTCAGTGCATAGGTGAAAAACAGGTTTCCCACCATGGACAGTACGCCGATTCCGTTTTCGGGCATATAGCAAATCCACACAAACGGGGCGTAAAAGCACAGTGTAATGAGAAAATGGATTACACTGCAGCGCAGCAGGCTCCAGTCCTCTTTTTCAAAGATAAACGAGGCCTCACAGAATGTGACCCCTACCAGCCCGGTCAGCAGATTCTGCATATGCACGGCATTGATTTCGCTGCCGCAGTGCTCCACCAGAAACGGCATGGCCGGAATATACTCGCCGTTTCCTATGCACATGGAAATCACCAGATTCACAAGATAACCGATGAAAATTCCGCAGCCCATCCCCAGGAAGAACCGAAGGATAATCTGTTTGATGCGTTTCATACGTTTCCTCCTCTCACAGTTCCAGTGCTTTTCGAATGCGGGGGACATACCGCCGGGAGACATAGGTGGTAATGCCGCCCTCCAGAATGACGGCGATGGTTCCGGTCAGAGATACGTCCAGCCGGCAGATGCGGCGTCGGTTGACGATCTCGGAGTGCGAGATGCGCAGAAAGGCCTCGCTCCCCAGCCGTTCCTCCAGCTCATACAGGCGCTCCCGCAGCTGATAGGTCCCTTCCATCGTCTGGGCAAACACCTTCTGGTTCTCCCCGTACAGCCGCAGGATTTTTTCCGGAACCAGCGGGGTCACCGTATCCTGCCGGTAGCCGTTTAGGGTCTTGTTGCCGGACGGATGCCCCGCCAGCTGCAGAATTTTCTCGATTTCCGGCGTCAGGGCCGCTGCGCGGATCAGAATTTCCGGCTCCGGATACTCCTCACGGATCTCCAGATGGATTTTCATGGGCGGCACCCTCCTTCCTTTTTCTTCTGCCTTTATTATAAAAAAATCTTTTTTTCTGTCCACCGGTTTTCGATGATCGGTTTTTCTTTGCCGGTAATCGGTCCCCGGCGGCGGAAAAACGGCGCAAAAAAAGACCATGGAAAAATCCATGATCCTTTTTACATCATTTCTCCGGTTTCCGGTTTTTGGGCCGGTCCTCCGGGTTTTGATGGGCTTCTTTCCAATCGAGAATCTGCTCCAGCCGGGTTTTAAACCGGCCCTCCAGCCCCTGCTCGGTGGGATGGTAGTACCGCTTTCCCAGCAGGGAATCGGGCAGGCACTGCATATTGGTCAGCTTGTCCTCGGTATCGTGGGCATACTGGTAGCCCTTTCCGTACTGCAGATCCTTCATCAGGGCCGTGGGGGCATTGCGGATCACCAGCGGCACCGGCTCGGATAACTGGGTCAGCGCATCTTTTTTTGCACTCTCGTAAGCCATGTACAGTGCATTGGATTTCGGCGCCAGCGACAGGTACACCACCGCCTGGGTCAGATGAACCGTACACTCGGGCATACCGATAAAATGGCACGCCTGATAGGCCGCCACCGTCATCTCCAACGCCCGCGGATCGGCAAGACCCACATCCTCGCTGGCAAAGCGCACCAGCCGCCGCGCCACATACAGCGGATCCTCGCCGGCCTCCAGCATCCGGGCCAGCCAGTACACGGCGGCATCGGGGTCCGAATTGCGCATGGATTTGTGCAGGGCCGAGATGAGGTTGTAGTGCTCCTCGCCCTTTTTATCGTACAACAGCGATTTTTTGGAAATGCACTGCTCCAGCGTCTGCTCCGTTATCGTGACCGTGTCGCCGTCGCTGTCCCCATTCAGCACCACCATCTCCAGCGTGGAGAGAGCCGTGCGGGCGTCGCCATTGGCGAATACCGCCACCGACTCCAGCAGAGGGGCGGGCATCTTCACCTGCAGGCTGCCGAACCCCCGGGGGTCCTGCAGGGCACGCTGCAGCAGCTGCTTGAGTTCCTCCACTCCCAGCGCCTGCAGAACAAACACCTTGCACCGGGACAAAAGGGCGCTGTTGATCTCAAATGAGGGATTCTCCGTGGTGGCCCCGATCAGGATAATGCTCCCCTTTTCCACAAACGGTAGAAAGGCATCCTGCTGGGCCTTGTTAAAGCGGTGGATCTCATCCACAAAGACAATGGTTCTCTCGCCGTAGCGCCGGTTGTTCTCGGCCTGCTGCATCACGGTGCGGATCTCCTTGATGCCGCTGGTCACCGCCGAAAAATCAATGAATTCCGACCGGGTCCTGTTGGCGATAATCCGCGCCAGGGTGGTTTTTCCCACTCCCGGCGGCCCCCAGAAAATCATGGAGGAAATGCGGTCCTCCTCAATCAGGCGGCGCAGCACCTTCCCCTTTCCGAGAAGATGCGTCTGCCCGGCAAATTCCTCCAGCGACTGGGGCCGCATCCGGGCCGCCAGCGGCTGGTTATCCACTCTGTCAAAGAAAAGCTGCTGCTCCATACCCTTCCCCCTTTTTTCCGGGTACGCATGTCCCACCGAAAACCGGGCCCGGTCATTTTTCGGGATTCAGAATCTTTTTCAGGTACTGCCCGGTATACGAGCGCTCGCACGCCGCCACCTGCTCGGGTGTTCCCGTTACCACCACCGTACCGCCGTTATCGCCGCCCTCGGGGCCCAGATCAATCAGGTAATCCGCCATTTTGATCATATCCAGATTGTGCTCGATCACAATCACGGAGTTCCCCGCATCCACCAGCTTCTGCAGCACCTCAATCAGGCGGTGGACATCGGCCATGTGCAGGCCGGTGGTCGGTTCGTCCAGAATATACACGGTGCGGCCGGTGGCGCGGCGGCTCAGTTCGGTGGCCAGCTTTACACGCTGTGCTTCACCCCCGGAAAGGGTGGTGGCCGGCTGGCCCACCTTCACATACCCCAGCCCCACTTCGCACAGGGTCTGGAATTTATGGGCAATGCGCGGAATGCTGGAAAAGAAAGAGGCCGCTTCCTCGATGGTCATCTCCAGCACATCGCTGATGCTCTTGCCCTTGTACTTCACTTCCAGTGTTTCGCGGTTATATCGCTTGCCCTTACACACTTCGCACGGCACATAGACATCCGGCAGGAAATGCATTTCAATCTTGACAATGCCATCCCCCTCGCACGCCTCGCACCGGCCGCCCTTCACGTTAAAGGAAAAGCGCCCGCTGGTAAAGCCGTGCATTTTCGCCTCCTGGGTAGAGGCATACAGGGCGCGGATATCGGTGAACACACCGGTATAGGTGGCCGGGTTGCTGCGGGGGGTACGCCCGATAGGCGACTGGTCGATCTGAATGACCTTGTCCAGTTCTTCGATCCCCTGGATAGCCTTGTGCAGGCCGGGATGCGTATGGGCACGGTTCAGCTCGGCGGCCAGCTTTTTGTACAGGATCTCATTGATAAGGGAGGATTTTCCCGACCCGGACACACCGGTCACGCACACCAGCTCGCCCAGGGGAATTTTCACATCCACGTTTTTCAGGTTGTTCTGGCGGGCGCCCAGAATATGCAGGCTCTTCCCGTTTCCGCGGCGGCGCACTTTGGGCACCGGGATGGACCTCTCACCGGACAGGTACTGCCCGGTAATGGACTCTTTGCAGTCTAAAATCCCGGCAGAGGGACCGTTATACACCACCTCACCCCCGTGGATACCGGCCCCGGGGCCGATGTCCACAATGTGGTCCGCCCGCAGCATGGTCTCCTCGTCGTGCTCCACCACCAGAACACTGTTCCCCATATCGCGCAGGTTTTCCAGCGTACTGAGCAGTTTCCCGTTATCGCGCTGATGCAGGCCGATGCTGGGCTCGTCCAGAATATACAGCACGCCGGTCAATGCCGAGCCGATCTGGGTGGCCAGCCGGATACGCTGACTCTCCCCGCCGGAGAGGGTGCTGGCCGCCCGCGACAGCGTGAGGTATTCCAGCCCTACGTTCTTCAAGAATCCCAGCCGGGCGCGAACTTCCTTTAAAATGGCGGCCGCAATCATCCGCTCCCGTTCGGTCAGCTGCAGGCCGTCCAGAAACGCCAGCGCCTGGATCACGCTCATCTCGCAGAACTGCGCAATGTTGATCCCCCCCACCGTCACGGCCAGGCTTTCTTTGGAAAGGCGCTGGCCATGGCAGCAATCGCAGGGAATGGCGCTCATATACGTTTCAATCTCCTCTTTGATCCAGTTGGACTGGGTCTCCCGGAAGCGGCGCTCCAGATTGTTGATAACCCCCTCAAAAGCGGTCTGATAGGTCCCGCTGCCATATTCACTGCGGCGGGTCACCTCGATTTTCTCGCCCTTCGTGCCGTACAGCAGAATATCCACAATCTCATCGGGCAGCTCTTCAATGGGTGTATCCAGTGAAAAGCCGTAGTGGCGGCTGAGCCCCTCCATATACATGGCGGCAATGGTGCTGCCCTCCATGGCCCATCCGCCGCCTTTCAGGCCGCCCTTGCGGATGGACAGCCGGCGGTCCGGCAGGACCAGGTCCGGGTCAATGCGCATGAACACCCCCAGACCGGTGCATTTCGGGCAGGCCCCGGCCGGGTTATTGAACGAGAACATCCGGGGGGACAGCTCTTCAATGCTGACGCCGTGTTCCGGGCAGGCATAGTTCTGCGAGAACAACAGATCCTCCCCATCCACCACATGAACGATCACAATCCCGCCGGTAAGAGTCCCCGCCGTTTCCAGTGAATCGCTGAGACGGGAGCGGATATCCTCGCGGACCACCAGCCGGTCCACGACAATTTCGATATGGTGCTTTTTATTTTTCTCCGGCTTAATGGTCTCGGACAGATCGTAGAGAATGCCGTCCACCCGCACACGGGCGTACCCGCTTTTCCGCGCAGCCTCCAGCTCCTTCTGGTGCTCGCCCTTACGACCGCGCACCACCGGGGCCATCACCATGATTTTGGTGCGCTCCGGCAGAGCCATCACCTGATCCACAATCTGATCAATGGTCTGCTGGCGGATCTCCCGTCCGCACACCGGGCAGTGGGGCACGCCGATGCGCGCATACAAAAGGCGCAGGTAATCATAAATCTCAGTCACGGTCCCCACTGTGGACCGCGGGTTTTTCGAGGTGGTCTTCTGGTCAATGGAGATCGCCGGCGACAGCCCCGACAGCTCGTCCACGTCGGGTTTATCCATCTGCCCCAGGAACATGCGGGCATAGGAGGACAGGGATTCCACATACCGGCGCTGCCCCTCGGCGTAAATCGTATCGAACGCCAGGGAGGATTTTCCCGAACCGGACAGACCGGTCAGCACCACCAGCTTGTCCCGGGGGATATCCAGATCGATGTTTTTCAGATTGTGCACCCGCGCCCCGCGGATGCGGATCTTCTTTGGCTCCATGATGGTGTGTTCCTTTCTTATAGCGGCAGAGCGCCGCGTTTCGCGGTGGAGGTCACTTTCCCTCCTGCAGCTTTTTAATCTTATCCCGCAGATAGGCCGCATGCTCAAACTCCAGCAGCCTGGCGGCGGCTTTCATCTCCTTGGTCAGCTTTTCGATCAGCTCGCGGCGCTCGATAGGCGACAGATACTTCTCCTTTTTGCCCTTTCTGCGCCCTCCTTCTTCCTTATGGGTCGAGATCTCCAGAATCTCCGCCACATCCTTCTGAATCGTCTTGGGGGTGATCCCGTGCTCTCCATTATAGCGCATCTGCTTTTCGCGGCGGCGCATGGTCTCACGGATGGCGGCTTCCATACTGGGAGTGACCTCGTCGGCATACATAATTACTGTACCCTCGCTGTTGCGCGCGGCACGGCCCACGGTCTGGATCAAACTGCGCTCGCTGCGCAGAAATCCCTCTTTATCCGCATCCAGAATCGCCACCAGGGATACTTCGGGGATATCCAGCCCTTCGCGCAGCAGGTTGATGCCCACCAGCACGTCAAATTCACCCAGACGCAGGTCCCGGATGATCTCCATGCGCTCCACCGTGTCGATATCATGGTGCATGTACCGCACGCGGATGCCCATATTATCGAGGTAATTGGTCAGGTCCTCGGCCATTTTTTTGGTCAGCGTGGTCACCAGCACCCGCTGCTGCTTTTTGGTGCGCAGATGGATTTCCGAAATCAGGTCGTCGATCTGCCCTTCGGACGGGCGCACGCTGATCTCGGGATCCAGCAGACCAGTGGGACGGATAACCTGCTCCACAATCCGGGCGCTCTTCTCCTTTTCCAAATCCCCGGGGGTTGCGCTGACAAAAATCGCCTGATTGATATGCGAATAGAACTCGTCAAAATTCAACGGGCGGTTGTCATAGGCCGACGGCAGCCGGAACCCGTATTCGATCAGAGATTCCTTTCTCGCCCGGTCCCCGGCGTACATACTGCGCACCTGCGGCAGGGTGACATGGGATTCATCCACGAACAGCAGGAAATCCCTGGGGAAATAGTCGATCAGCGTAAACGGCGCGCTGCCCGGCTCACGCCCGGACAGCACACGGGAATAGTTCTCGATGCCCTTGCAGAAGCCGATCTCCTGCAGCATCTCCATATCATACAGCGTGCGCTGGCGGATCCGCTGGGCCTCGATCAGCTTGTCGTTTTCCTTAAAATAGGCCTCGCGCTTTTCCATTTCCTCTTCGATCTCGCGCAGGGCGCGCATCATTTTTTCCCGCGGGACAATATAGTGAGAGGCCGGGTAAATGGCGATATGCTTCAGCTCCGCCTTAAACTCACCGGTCACGGCGTTGATCTCCGTAATGCGGTCCACTTCATCCCCGAAGAATTCCACCCGCACCACAGTGTCACTGCTCTCGGCGGGCCAGATCTCCACTACGTCCCCGCGCACCCGGAATTTGTTTCGGGCAAAACCCACATCGTTGCGCTCGTACTGCAGCTCGACCAGTTTTTTCAGCAGATCGTCGCGGTTTTTCTCCATCCCCGGGCGCAGGGAAATCACCATGGTGCGGTAATCAATGGGGTCACCCAGGCTATAGATGCACGACACACTGGCCACGATAATCACATCCCGCCGCTCCGACAGGGCTGCCGTGGCCGAGTGGCGCAGCTTGTCAATCTCGTCATTGATGGCGGAATCCTTTTCAATATAGGTGTCAGTCGCCGCGATGTACGCTTCCGGCTGATAGTAATCGTAGTAGGACACAAAATACTCCACCGCGTTGTTCGGAAAAAACGAGCGGAATTCCGAGCAGAGCTGGGCTGCCAGCGTTTTATTGTGCGCCAGCACCAGGGTGGGCCGGTTCACCCGGGCGATCACGTTGGCCATGGTGAACGTTTTTCCGCTGCCCGTAACCCCCAGCAGGGTCTGCTCCTTTTCCCCGCTTTGCAGCCCCTGCACCAGTTCTTCGATGGCCTGCGGCTGGTCACCGGTGGGCTGATAGGGGGCAACCAGTTCAAAATGATCCATGCGAAAACCTCCTTTTTCTCCGATCCAAAGCGCCTTGCTCAGAACAAACGTTCCTCAGGTTATTCTACTTGATCTCCCCTGCTTTGTCAAGGAGTCTGCCCCCGGCGCACGGCTCTCATTCCGCAAATTTTTTGCAAACCCGTGGGGCTGCCGCGAAAAGGCCGGGCGGGAGAATTTCCCGCCCGGCCCTCTTGTGTTTTGAAAGACTCAGGACTTTAATTCCGACGGCAAATACGGTGTCGTCCACTCCGCCGTATAATCCACCCGGTGGTTTTCACGGAACAGCCGGGCCGCCTCCTCAAAGGGGATCACCTCTTCGTCCCGCACCAGCTGGGAGAAGAGAGCCAGATCGTGCTGCAATGCGTCAAGGGGAACCTGTCCTTCCCCATATTCCGCAATCGCTGTCCGGTACACCATGCACAATCCATAGTACCCGTTCACATCCTCCGGGGTCGTGCCGCCCGTTTCCCTCCAGTCGCTCATGTACAGGTAAACCGAAAACAGGCTGTCCTTCACTTTCTGACGGTCACTCTCCTCCGTCAGCTGGCAGGAGCCCACCGTCAGAACCGCCTGCCGGACGTGGTCGCCGGCTCTCTCCTGTGCCCCCGCCAACTGATCGCTTTTCTGCTGGTACTGGAGGAAAAGCACGAGATTCCCCACCAGAGAGAGCAGCAGCAGAGCCGCCAGCAGGAAAGATACGGTTTTCCCCGTCCCACATTTTTTCTCTTTCATCATTTCCCCTCCATTCTGCCGATTTTCTGAACCAATTATAGCATAAGGAGGAAGAATTGGTCAATATTTT
>JBJEQH010000009.1:0-5026 GCA_051881655.1 Candidatus Heritagella sp.
TGAGAAAAGCTGTGAACAATCAACTGATCCAGCGGATCCACGATCATATGCATAGCTTTTCCAAGGGGCAGAAGCTGATCGCCCGGTATATTGAAGAACATTATGACAAAGTGGCCTTTATGACGGCTTCAAAACTGGGGGCTACGGTTGGGGTCAGCGAATCCACCGTGGTTCGTTTTGCCACGGAAATCGGGTACAACGGGTACCCCGGTCTGCAGCAGGCCATGCAGGAAATGATCCGCAGTCGGCTGACAACCGTGCAGCGCCTGGAGATGACGGCGGGCAATATCCCCGAGCGGAAATTGCTGGATGCCGTGATGAATCAGGACATTGATATGATCCGCCGTTCGCTGGATGAAATTTCAAAGGATGAATTCTATCGTGCAGCCGATGCCGTGGTGAATGCGCGGCACGTTTATATTCTGGGGGCCCGCAGTTCGCTGCCGTTGGCTAATTTTCTTGCGTATTATTTTAAATTGATTTTTGACAGTGTGCAGCTGATCAATTCCACCAGCGAGGCCGAGATTTTCGAGCAGATGATCCATCTCAGCCCCGAGGATGCGGTGATCGGTATCAGCTTCCCGCGTTATTCGCGCAAAGCGGTCAAAGCCATGCGTTTTGCTTCGGATCGCGGTGCTTCCACGGTGGCCATTACGGACAGCGCCCTGTCCCCCATGGCAGAGGCGGCGACGTATCTGCTGCGGGCACGCAGCGATATCGCCTCGATTGTGGATTCTCTGGTGGCGCCTCTGAGCGTGATCAACGCTTTTATTGTCACGGTGGCCATTAAAAAGAAAGAGGAAGTACACGAGAATCTGCAGAATCTGGAGCGGATTTGGGATGAGTATGGAGTGTACGAAAAAGTAGACGAAAAGGGGCTCGATTCGATTCGATGACGGATGTTTTGGTTGTCGGCGGCGGTCCGGCCGGCATGATGGCGGCTCTGGCGGCGGCGGAAAACGGAAAATCGGTGCTGCTGCTGGAAAAGAACGACCGGCTGGGGAAAAAATTGCGGATTACCGGTAAGGGCCGGTGTAATGTGTGCAACCACTGCGGAAATGATGCAGTGGTTGCTTCTATACCCGGAAACGGACGCTTTTTGTATGGGGCGCTGTCCCGTTTTTCACCGGCGGACGTAATGGCCTTTTTTGAGGGACAGGGTGTGCCGCTGAAAACCGAGCGCGGCCGCCGGGTGTTTCCCCAGTCGGACCGGGCGCAGGATATTGTGGATGCTCTGGCTCATGCGCTGAAAAAAGCGGGGGTTCAGGTGCGGTACCAGGCGGATGTGCGGAAAATCGAAGCCGGGGATACCGGTGCAGCGGATGTCCCTTGGGGAACTGGTGTTAACCGTGTAACTGGCGTTACACTGAAAACCGGAGAGTTCATCCCGGCCCGAGCGGTGGTGGCCGCTGTGGGCGGGGCCTCTTATCCGGGAACGGGCAGCACGGGGGATGCGATTCCCCTTTTGCAGGGGCTGCAAATCCGCACGGTGCCCTTTACTCCCAGTCTGGTTCCGGTTACCGTGCCGGGGGATGACTGCCGCGACATGATGGGTCTTTCCCTGCGCAATTGTACCCTGCGGGTGACGGATGAGAAAAAGGGAAAACGGGTGGTATTTGAGGAGCTGGGGGAAATGCTGTTCACGCATTTTGGCCTGTCCGGTCCCCTGATTCTCAGCGCCAGCGCGCATATGCGCCCCATGGAATGCGCACGCTATCTGTGCCATGTGGATGTAAAGCCGGCTCTGGACGCGGAAACACTGGACAGGCGGCTGCAGCGGGATCTGCAGGCTAACCAGAACCGCGAGATCGGGCACAGCCTGGCGGCGCTGCTGCCCCGCTCCATGATTCCGGTGGTTCTGCGCCGCAGTGGGATGGATTCCCAAAAGCGCTGCCATGATATCACCCGGGAGGAGCGCCGCGCCCTGGGAGGGCGGCTGAAAAACATGGAATTTTTGGTATCCGGGTTCCGCCCTATTGAGGAGGCCATTGTATCGGCCGGTGGGGCGGACCTGCGGGAAGTGGACCCCAAAACCATGCGGGTGAAGAAATACGAAAACCTGTATCTGGCGGGGGAAATGCTGAATCTGGATGCCTATACGGGCGGCTATAATCTGCAGATTGCCTTCTCCACCGGCCGGCTGGCCGGCAGCGGGGCCTGAGAAAAAGCCGAAGGGAGATATTTTCACATCGAAAGGAAGAAACACCATGATCGCTGTTGCAATTGACGGGCCCGCCGGTGCGGGAAAAAGTACGGTGGCGCGCCGGGCGGCTCAGGCACTGGGCTATATTTATGTGGATACCGGGGCCATGTACCGGGCTATCGGGTATGCTATGACGGAAAAAGGGGTGGATTTGTCGGATCCTGATGCCATTGCGGAAAATTTGCAGGGGCTGACCATTCGCCTGGGATTTGAAGAGGAAAACGGGCAGCTGTGCCAGCATGTGTACTGCGGAAACGAGGATGTCTCGGGAAAAATCCGCACACCGGAGATCAGTTTGGCCGCCTCGAAGGTATCGGCGGTACCGGCGGTGCGCAGCTTTCTTTTGCAGCTGCAGAAGGATATGGCCAAAACCCAGAATGTCCTGATGGATGGTCGGGATATCGGCACGGTGGTTCTCCCCGATGCCCAGGTTAAGGTGTTTCTGACTGCTTCCAGTGAAGTGAGGGCCCGGCGCCGCTGCCGGGAGCTGGAGGAAAAGGGAACGCCGCAGCCCTATGAAGAGGTGCTGCGCGATGTGGAGCTGCGGGATTATCAGGATTCCCACCGGGCCATTGCGCCGATGAAACCGGCGCCGGACGCCGTGATTCTGGATACCAGTGAACTGGATCTGGAGGGATCCGTGCAGGCGTTGCTTCGGATTATTCGGGAGAAAGCGAGCTGACTTTACTATGGCAAAGAAAAAATCCGCAATTTACGCCCTGGGTCAGGGGTTGGTCTCCAGCACATGCCGGCTGATCAATCCTGTAACCCGAAAGGATATGGATAAGCTGCCGCCTGACGGACCGGTGCTGGTTTGCTGCAATCATCTTTCCAACAAGGATCCCATTGTTTTGGGTGGGCTTTTGCCGCGGCAGCTGTATTTTATGGCAAAGGAAGAACTGTTCCGCAACGCCCTGGTGGGCGGCGTGCTGAAAGCGCTGGGGGCTTTCCCGGTAGCCCGCGGCAAGGGGGATACGGCGGCGATGGAGACGGCCCGGCGGCTTTTGGAGGACGGCAATGTGGTCGCCATCTTCCTGGAGGGAACCCGCAGCCGGACCGGAAAGCTGCTGCAGCCGAAATCCGGGGCCGCTATTCTGGCCCATCAAACCGGGGCACCGGTGTTGCCCATGTGCATTACCTGCCAGGATGAAAAGCTGCCGAAAGCCGGCAGCCGGCTGATCGTCTCCTGCGGGGATCTGATTCTTCCGGAGGAGCTGGGAATCGAAAACGGAGAGAACAGTGAGTACCGGCGGGCCGCACGGCTGATTATGGACCGGATTCGGGCACTTCGGGAAAGGGATCTGAAGGATTTTGATCGAAAAGCAGGAGAAAAATAAGCTGTACCTTTACCGGGTATGCAAAATGGTGTTCACCTGGCTGTTTTGCCTGGTGTTTCGTGTGCGTACGTATGGGAGAGAGAACATTCCTGAAAGCGGCGGATATGTGTTGTGCTGCAATCACCGCTGTGTGCTGGACCCGATTTTGCTGGCCATGCGGGATCCACGGCCGGTGCATTTTATGGCCAAGGCCGAGCTGTTTGAGAATCATGGATCGTTTGTGGCCAGTTTTCTGTCCCATTTGGGGGCTTTTCCCATTCACCGGGAGAGGGCGGACCGGAAAAGCCTGCAGCAGGCGATCAGCCTGTTGAAAGCGGGCAGAGGCGTGGGAATTTTTCCTGAGGGACATGTGATGCCGGTGGGAACGCCGTTTCAGGCCCATTCGGGAGCGGTCACGGTGGCGGTACGCACGGCTTCCCCCATTGTTCCCGCAGTGATTCTGACCCGCCGGGGAGCACGGCCGTTTTCAAAAACAAAAATCCGCTTTGCCCCGCCCCTGGATCCCAATCATCTCCCCGGTGTCGGACCGGACGCTCCGGCAAAAGAAAAGACAGAGGCGGCCATGCGAGAACTGGAGCGCGTGATGAGGGAAATGCTGCAGGAAGAAAATCCCAGTGGGGAAAAAGGAGAGAAGTAATGGAGATTACGGTTGCAAAAACCGCCGGTTTTTGCTTTGGAGTGGACCGGGCGGTGAAAACCGTACAGGATCTGCTGAAAACCGAAAAAACGGTCTGCACCCTGGGGCCCATTATCCACAATGAGCAGATGGTAACCCTGCTGAAAGAGCAAGGGGCCTTCCCCGTAAATACCCCGGAGGAGGCGCCCCCCGGCACCCCCATTGTGATCCGCTCCCATGGGGTGGGGGAAGAGATGATCGCGCGCATTGAAAAAAGCGGCCATCGCTGTGTGGATGCCACCTGCCCCTTTGTAAAAAAGATCCACCGGCTGGTGCGCGAGGCCAGTGAAGAGGGCCGTCTGGTTCTGGTGGCCGGGGATCGGGATCATCCGGAGGTGCAGGGCATTTTGGGCCATGTGCATGGCCCCTGGGAGGTATTCCGGGGAGAAGAAGAGCTTCTTCTTTTGACACAGGCCCATCCCGAGTGGAAAAATTGCCCAATATGCGCCGTTTCCCAGACCACTTTTGCTGTGGAAGAATGGGAAAAATGTTTGAAAATCCTGCAAAGGGGGTATACAAACGCCCGGATTTTTGCTACAATATGTAATGCTACTGCACAACGCCAACGGGAAGCGGCGGAGCTGGCGCAGCACAGTGACCGGATGATTGTCATCGGCGGGCGTCACAGTTCCAATACCGCGAAGCTGCGGGAGGTGTGCAGTCCTTACTGCCCGACAACCCTGATTGAAACGGCGGACGAGCTGCCGGTGCTGACGGGTGTGCATAAGGTTGGTATAACGGCGGGCGCTTCAACGCCTGCTCACATCATAAAGGAGGTACTTGTTACCATGTCTGAAATCAACGAGAGCG
>JBJEQH010000010.1:0-21754 GCA_051881655.1 Candidatus Heritagella sp.
GCCAGGCGCTCGTACTTTTCCGCAAAACGGAAGGTCTCCAGCAGCGTACAGTACTTATCAATCAGCACCAGGATCACTCCCTCGGCATAGCGGGGCGGAACCGGAGTCAGCGGCCACATATGCCGCAGAATCGTGTTCTTCTCCCGTGCCGTGAGGGGGACCAGTTGCTGCGCATTTTCCAGCGCATACCGGGGATGATGCAGGCCATGCCACCGCGGGTGGGAGGGATCGTGCCAGTCGTACAAAAACAGGTCGTGCAGAAGAGCAGCCCGGGCCATCTGGTGGGCATGCAGATGCAGGCGACGGCTGATCCGGTAGCAGAGGTACGCGACATATAAACAGTGGTACAGGCAGTTGGTTGTACCGTGCTGAGGAAAGGAGCGCATTTGCTGCACCTGCGGCAGGGCGAGAAGATCCTCAATCTCCCGCAGAAAAGCGGACAAAACAGGGAATTCGGTCATGCCGGTTTCGCCCCGTTCCCTTTTTTCTCGCGGCGCTTCTGCTCCCGCTCCTGCATCCACAGGAGAACGCGGTCGCACAGCCGGTTATAAATGGTCACCAGCCACCCGATCAGCGGCGGTGCGAAATTCATGGCAAACATTACAATCAGCACGCAGGGAAGGGTGAGATCCGAGAGCTCCAACAGCCATTTTCCGGCGATGAGAATCGCCAGTAGGAAAGCGCCCTCGGCACAGTAGCAGATGATTTTCCGGAATTTTGTCAGGGGGGAGTAGACCAGCCGCAGGGCGTACAGATAGTTCCAGCCCGTTACCAGCACGCACACCGTGGAGATCATGCTCTCGTTCTGCTGGGCCAGCGCGCCGATATTATCAATCAGAAAAACCGAACAGCCGATGGTCAGGGCAACCGGGATGGCGTATCGGAACACATGGCGCAAAAATCCTTTCTCGATGGGTTCGAAGCTGGGTTCCAGCTGCAGAATCAGGGTGGGAATCCCCACGGCACAGGCACTGATGATGGACAGCTGAATGGGAATAAAAGGATAGTTCTGACCGAAGAAAATGGTCATGATGGATAACAGCATGGAGAAGATGGTTTTCACCAGGAACATCGAAGCGGCCATTCGGATATTGTTGATCACGCGGCGGCCTTCGTTAACGATGTGCGGCATCGAGGCAAAATTGGAATCCAGCAGTACCAGATTGGCGGTATTCTTGGCGGCGTCGCTGCCGGAGGCCATGGCGATGCTGCAGTCCGCCGCTTTCAGGGCCAGCACGTCGTTGACCCCATCGCCGGTCATGGCGACAGTGTGCGCATCGTTCTGCAGGGCGCGGACCATCTGCTCCTTCTGGCGCGGGGTGACCCGCCCAAATACATTGCAGGTGCGCACGGCCTGCTGCAGCTCTTCCGGTGTGTGCAGGGTGGTGGCATCCACATATTTTTCCGCATGGCGCAGCCCGGCCTTGGCGGCAATGGCCGATACGGTGACCGGGTCATCCCCCGAAATCACCTTCAGATCGACGCCCTGGTTGTAAAAATACTGCAGGATTTCCGGGGCCTCTTTTCGGATGACATCGGTGATCAGAACCAGCCCCAGCAGCTCGATGTCCGCGGGCAGGCTGTTCTCCTGCATCACCTGCGGGGTGTGGGCAACCACCAGCACCCGCATCCCCTTTTTGGCGTATTCGCGGATCTTTTCGGTAATGGCGGGGTCAGCTTTCGGAAACAGAAACTGATAGGCACCCATATAGTAGGTGCCCTCGTTTTGGAAGGCAGCGCCGCTGTATTTACGGTCGGAAGAGAAAGGAATCACATGGGCGCAGGGAACGGTCTCTTTTGGGGGAAAGGCCTCCTGCAGGGCGCGGCTGGTATCGTTTTCCTCCGATAAGGCCGCCAGAATACGGGAGATCAGTCCTCCCACATCGGTACCCTCTATCAGCGGTTCGGTTCCCTGCACACACATGCGCCCTTCGGTGATGGTGCCGGTTTTGTCCAGGCACAGCGTATCCACCCGGGCCAGCGTTTCAATGCAGTACAGCTCCTGCACCAGGGTTTTGCGCGCCGACAGGCGGATAACGCCCAAAGCCAGCGCGGTGCTGATCAGCAGAACCAGTCCCTGGGGGATCATTCCCAGCATGGCGGAAACCGTGTCCAGAATGGCGGCATTATACCCTTCTCCGGACAGGAAATATTGCTTGCAGAACAGGGCGATCCCGATGGGGAGAATGACGATGCTGATAAATTTCAGAATCTTGTTCATGCTGTTGCGCAGCTCCGAATGAACCTGCTTGAATACTTTGGCCTCTTTGGAAATCTGCTCCATGTAGCTCTCTTCGCCCACCTTAGTCACGCGGCACACGGCGGTGCCCGCGGTGACAAAGCTGCCGGAGAGTACGGCCGTGCCGGGGGTTTTATAGATACTGTCGGATTCGCCGGTCAGCAGGGATTCGTTGACATCCACACTGCCGTCGATGACCACGGCGTCTGCGGGGATCTGGCTGCCGGTTTTCAGGATCATGATATCGTCGGGCACCAGCTGGTCTACCGGGATTTCTCTCTGCACCCCGTCGCGGATCACCGGAATATGGCTGATGGTCAGAATCCGCAGTTTGTCCAAAGTGCGTTTGGCGCGGATCTCCTGAATGGTGCCCACCAGGGTGTTGGCAACGGCCAGAAGGATAAAGAACATATTTTTGACCGACCCCACGGTGATCACCAAAACCAGCAGAATCACATTTAAAAGGTTAAAAAAGGTGCAGATATTGGTGCGCAGGATCTGCGAAATGGTGCGGGAGCTTTTGTTTTGGATCACATTCCGTTTGCCGGCCGCCACACGCTCGTCTACCTCGCGCTGACTAAGGCCCTGTATTTTTCCATCGCTGTTCACACGGCTTCCTCCTTTTATGGGGAGATTTGGGCTGGGAAAAGGAGACGGCTTGCCGCCATTTCTCCTTAGAAAATCATGTATTTTATAGTATACCAGATTATCCTGGGGTCCCGCAAGAAAACGGCCCCATCTTCGAATAAAATTTACAGAAATTTCGCAGGGTTTCCCCCTTTTCCTCTTTTTCAGGATGAATGCTTGACACCTTTCTTTTCAGAGTCTACAATGACACCATATGAAAAAGAGGAAGGGGTATGGCGATGACAGAGGAAATGCGAGATCTGCTCAGTGAGATTGACGATGGCGAGCTGCGGCAGACCATTCTCACGTTCAGCCGGCTGAACCGGTACACCGGATCACGGGACGGGGAAGAAGCGGTGGATTATCTGATGCGAAAGCTGCGCTCGTACGGAATTCCCTGTCACACGGAGGAATTCGAGTTTCTGCGCAGCTATCCGGTGATCACCCGTCTGACGGTGAACACAGAGGGGTGGGACGAACCGATCGAGGCCATGGCCGCCGTGTTCAGCGGGAACTGCGATAATCTGACCGGTGAAGTGTGGTATGAGGAAGACAATCTTCCCGGCAAAACCGAGAAGGAGGAGGCCCGGCGCCGCACCCTGTATAAGGACAAAATCGTGCTGACCCATCGCCGCCACGGAGAAGATGTGCTGGCCGCCTTTTTTGCCGGGGCCAAAGCGGTGATCAGTATCTGGAATTCGCCGGAGGACCTGCTGCATCACAACATGGTGGGCACGGTGTGGGGCGGCCCCACGCCGGACAAGCTGTACCGATACAGTCATATTCCCGCCGTCTGCATCAAGCAGAAGGACGGGGAAAAGCTGGCTGAAATCTGCCGCAGAGGGAAAAAAGTGACGGCCCGCCTGACCATCCAGATGGCCGAAAAAGTGGTGAAAGCCCGGATGCCCATTGCGGATATCCCCGGAGAGCGGGACACCTTTTTGCTGGTGAACGGCCACTATGATTCCTGGTACGAAGGCATTACGGATAATGCCGCCGCCAACGCGGCCCAGCTGGAATGCGCCCGGATTTTGTGGAACCACCGCGACCGGCTGACCCGTTCGGTGCGTTTTGCCTGGTGGGGTGGCCATTCCGACGGCCGGTATGCCGGTTCCACGGCCTATGCCGACCGGCACTGGGAGGAACTGGAAGAGAAGTGCATCGGGCAAATCAACCAGGATATGTTCGCCGGGCACAACTGCCAGCTGGTGTGCAAGACCACCGGCTGTATGGAGAAAACAGATACGCTGCGGGAGTGGATTGAGGATACCTGCGGCGCGTTTGGGCGTTTGTATGAGAATCTGTACCGGTCGGCGGACGAGTCCTTCTCCGGGATCGGCCTGCCCGTCTCCATGATGAGTACCTTCATCCCCCGGGAAGGCAGCGAGTGGATGCCCCACTGGCCGGAGGCAGCCGGTCCCTGGTGGCATACGGTGGAGGACAGCCTGGATAAGCTGAATGAGGAATATCTGCACCGCGATACGGCCGTAACCCTGCGCCTGGCGGCTGAATTTACATTCTGCCGGGATCTTCCGGTGGACATGCCCGGGTTTGTGGGGCGGATGATAGACTGCCTTGGGAAGGTGCAGGAACAGACGGAGGACGAATTTGACCTGCGGGATGCCATCGGTCGCCTTTCCGATCTGCAGAAGGCCCTGCTTCCCCTGCAGGAGAAGCTGGAGAAGGGAGAACTGTGCGACAGCGATCCCATGGTGAAGCACTTTGCCGGCCGGCTGATGCGCCTTGCCTATTCTTATGGGAGCGAGTACGATCACGATCCGGCCTATGCCGGCGAGACCATGTTCTCCCGGTTCTGCCGGATGAAGGGACTGACCCGCGAAAACAGCCGGCCGGTGTGGTATCTCGCGATGAAAAACCAGTTTGTCCGCCAGAAAAACCGCCTGATGGATCAGGCCCGCCAGCTGCTGCGGGAGGCTCAAAACTTTGAGGGGTGAGACCTATGGAAAAGAAAGTGACCATTGCGGCGGCCGGGGATGCCCTGATCCTCAACCGCATGCCGGATTATCCGGGGCGGGAGGAACTGACGGCGTTTCTGCGCCAGAGTGATGCTTCCCTTGTCAATTTGGAGACAACCCTGACCGACGGCACCCTGTGCGGAGCCGCCCGCAGCGGCGGTACGTGGCTGACCTCCCGGCCGGAGGTGGCCCGGGATCTGCAGGAATTGGGATTCGATCTGCTGGCCGTGGGGAACAACCACACCCATGATTACGGGGAAGAGGGAGTGCGCCAGACCGTTCGAAACCTGCGGAATATGGGCATTGCCCATTGCGGCGCCGGCTGCACGCTGTACGAGGCGGCCCGCCCGGCGATCCTGGAAACCCCGCACAGCCGGGTGGCGGTGCTGCAGGTGTGTTCCACCTGCCATGAAGAGGATATCGCCGGTCGGCAGAGCGAGAGTATGCCCGGGCGGCCGGGCCTTGCGCCTCTGCGTTTTACCACGGAGTACACCGTGAACGCCGGTCATATGCAGGCCCTGCGGGAGATTGCGGCGGCCACCTATATGAACGGGTGGCGTGCCTTCGGCCAGCAGCAGGGTTATGTGCCCGAGGATGCCCCGGGGACGTTCTCCTTTGGAGAGCTGCGGTTTGTGCAGGGGGAGCCCGAGGGAAAGCACACCCGGGCCTGCCCGGAGGATCTGCGCCGCACCCGGGAGATGATTCAGTCGGCCCTGCTGCAAGCGGAGTACTGCGTGGTGATGGTGCATTCCCATGAAATCCCCCGGGATCAGAATGACGAACCGGAGGAATTCCTGATTGAATTTGCCCACGCCTGTATCGAAGCGGGCGCCTGCGCCGTGGTCGGCAGCGGCACCCACGAGCTGAAGGGGATTGAAATCTATCAGGGAAAACCGATCTTTTACTGTCTGGGAAATTTTGTGTTCCAGAACAATTTTGTGGAAAAGCTGCCCGCTGATTACATGGAGGAAAAGGGGCTGCCTCTGACGCTGACCGGTGGGCAGGCCTTTTCCGAGGTGGGAAAACGGGCCCGGTGCAGCCTGCAGCAGAACCGCAGCAGCTATCAGACGGTGGTTCCCCGTTTCTCCTTTTCCGGGGAAAAGCTGACAGAAATCCGGATGCTGCCGGTGTCGCTGCAGCCGGAGGAGCGCATGGCGTACGCCACCTGGCCGGCACCGGCCGGGGAAGAGGAGAGCCGGGAAATCTGCCGTACGCTTGCGCGGCTGAGCACGCCGTTCGGCACAAAGATGGAGTGGAAAGAGGACGGCTGCATTCATATTCAGTTAAGGGAGGAATAAAGGATGAATCCTGTAACCGAGTATCCCAGCGACCGGAAGGAGCGGCAGGCCCTGCTTTTGCGGCAGATGCGCGCCCTTTTGGAGGGAGAGACCTTTGCCATTTCCCATATGGCCAACGCCGCTTCGCTTTTGTGGCACGCTCTGCCCGCTGTCAACTGGGTGGGATTTTATCTGCGGCAGGGGGATGCCCTTCTTTTGGGGCCCTTTATGGGAAAACCCGCCTGCCTGCGTATCCCCTTTGGAAAAGGGGTGTGCGGAACGGCGGCCGCCAGAAAAAAGGTGCTGCGGGTGGCGGATGTCCATGCATTCCCGGGGCATATTGCCTGTGACAGTGCGTCCAGAAGTGAGATCGTGATTCCTCTGCGGGAAAGCGGAGAGACAGCCGCCGTGCTGGACATTGACAGCCCCGTTCCCGGCCGGTTTGATGAGGAGGACGAGGTGTTTCTCACCGAATTTGCCCGATTGGTGGAAAAGGGGTGTGATCTCTCGGCCTTTCGGTAAAAAGACAGATTTTTCGGAAATTCCCGCGGCTTCTCCGTTTACGGAAGACTGCGGTTTTTTCAGTTGACGGCGAAAAGAAAGTCTGCTATCATGAAAACGTTTTCATGATTCTCTGAAAATGGAGGGAGACTTTTGCGCGACACGGCTTGTGATATGACAGTGGGAAAACCCCTGCCGCTGTTATGCAAATTTGCGCTGCCGCTGATGGTGGGAAATGTCTGCCAGCAGCTGTATGTGACCATGGATACCCTGATTGTCGGCCGGGGGGTCGGGGTGGACGCACTGGCTACATTGGGGGCGGCGGACTGGCCCAGCTGGGCGGTGCTGAGTGTAATCATCGGATTGGTGCAGGGATTTTCCCTGCTGGTGGCCCAGCGCTTTGGCGCCAAGGATGAACGGGGGATCCACAAAGCGGTGGCGGTCACTCTGTGGCTGACGCTGTTCAGTTCCCTGATTTTCACAGTGGCAGCCCAGCTGGGGGCCCGGTCCCTGCTGGGATTGCTGCAGACGCCGCAGGACATTCTGGACGATGCCCTTACGTATGTGCGCATTCTGTTTGCGTGTATCCTGTTTAACGGTGCGTATAACGCTTTTTCCGCCATTCTGCGGGCTTTGGGCGACGGGCGCACGCCGCTGACAGCGATGCTGATCTCTGCGATCGCCAATATCCTGCTGGATCTCCTGTTTGTTCTGGGATTCGGCTGGGGGGTGGCCGGTGCGGCAGTGGGAACGGTGCTGTCGCAGCTGCTCTCAGCGCTGATCTGCCTGCGGGTGATGCTGCGCCTGCCGGAACTAAAAATGACCCGGGAGGAGGCAAAATGGGAGGGAGCTCTGGCCGGAAAGCTGCTGAGGCTGGGAGCCCCCATGGCCCTTCAGAATCTGATTATCGCCGTGGGCGGCTTGTTTCTTCAGTATATGGTCAACCGAAACGGCGTGCTGTTTGTGGCCGGGTACACGGCGACCAACAAACTGTATGGTCTGCTGGAACTGGCGGCGGTTTCGTTCGGATTTGCCGTCAGCACCTTTTCCGGGCAGAATCTGGGGGCCGGAAAAATCCGGAGAATCCGGCAGGGAGTGCGCACCGCGGTATTCCTCGGGCTTGGAATGGCAGCGGTGATTGCGGCGATCATGATCCTGTTTGGCCGGAATATTGTGGCATGTTTTGTCTCCGGCGATCCGGATGAGGTGGAAGCGGTGCTGTCCATCGCCTATGAATTCCTGGTGATTATGGCTTCGGCCCTGCCGTTTTTGTATTTGCTGCATCAGTACCGGTCGGCCCTGCAGGGGATGGGCAGTACAATGGCCGCCATGGTCTCGGGCTTTTTCGAGCTGTTTATGCGTGTAAGTGCTGTGCTGATTTTGCCCCGGTTTTTGGGACCCATAGGCATTTTCTATGCCGAACCGTTGGCCTGGGTCGGTGCGGTGGCGGTCCTGATGCCGTGCTGCTACCGGCGGATTGCCCAATTGCGCATGGAGTATCCGGAGGGGGACCAGCGCGCATCCGGTTTACAGGGATAAAAAAGCCGGCCCCGATAGGGGGCCGTGGAAAAGATCAGATAAAAGTTTCCCCGGTGTGGGGGCAGGGGTTATCGCGCCTGTTCCCACACCGGGGAGTTTTTTTATGCAAAGAAAGTAATTTTATTTTTGGGAGGGAATTTTTTCCAGAGCTGCCATGGTCTGTGCATCTTCTCCGAAACGGACTTTGGCCTTTTTGGGGCTTTCCTGTTCGGCGGCATAGAGGAACAGGCGCTTGGTATAATCCGCAGCGTTTTCCCACCGCTTTTTCCCTTCCAGGGAGAGCGGGCGGGGAGAGACTCCGTATTCGGTGCAGACAAGACGGCTGAGATAGCGGGTCAGCTTTTCGTTTCCGTGGACATTCAGGTGATCCACACTGGCAAAATCTTTGGCGGGATCGATCCCTGTTTCCTCATAGTTTTTCTCCAGATTGAGGTACTCATATCCGTATTCCTCGATAATTTCCCCTGCGCGGTTGGAACGCTGGTACCGGGCATAGAGCTTTTTGCACATCTGGTGCGGAAAGCGCACAAACAGAACGGGCAGATCATTGTCCCGGCAGAACTGGAGAAAATCCCGTAGGCTTTCCTCGTATTCCGGCAGAAGTTCCCGGGTCGAATCGTCATCCTTTAAATCCGTGATCGGATCCTTGGGGAGAGGAGCCACCGTGGGGGCCAGAACGCAGCCCTTTAACAGGGAGTATCCCCGCTGCTGCATGGCAAAGCGCTCCTGTATGTATTTCCAGTGGCCCCGCAGATCTTTCCATGCGCCGTGGTACTGAAGGAAAGGATAATAGAACTGGGACTGCAGCTCTTCGGGGACCACTTCCTGAATGGTATCGAGTTTATTCTGGGAAAAGGGCATGGAATCGAGGTAATAATGGAGTGTAGAAGTTTTCTGATAGTACTTGGAATCCCCGTACAATGCCCCGTTAATCTCCACGACGATCAGTTGAGGGGATTGGTGCGCCAGCACTTCTTTTAGCTGTGATTTGTACAGCGCAATGGAATTGGCGCCCACCGTCAGGGGATAACTCGTAAATCCGAATTCATCGTAGGCGAGGCCGGACGAAAATCCCTCATACACATCGCTGGCCCCCAGAAAGACCACATCCAGAGAGTTTTCCTCCTCCAGATAGAAACCTTCCATACGTATGGTATTTTGGTCAAAGTTTGCAAGAAAATATTCCTGCAGGATTCCCACGGAGAAAAGGACCGCCAGAAACAGGGAAAGAAGGGAAATGGTCCGTTTTACATAGAGTTTCTTTTTCATACGGTTCCCTCCTTAAAACTGCATATAGACAAAATCGGCGGGATCATAACCCGGTCCCCAGACGCCCAGGACCAGTACGGCCATGATACCGGCAAACTGCAGGCCCCAACGGAGGATCATGGGCTTTTTGTCCAGACGGCTGCGCAGGGTTTCCTCCCCCTGTCCCTTCTGTGCCAGGCGTTCCTGCAAAAGACTGACGGTAAACAGCACCAGCGTGCCAAGAAGCAAAAGGAGGTAATCCGCTTTGGCAAGGCCCAGTGTGCGGATCTGGCTCCAGCCGGCGGCAAAATTCTGATCGGTCAGCATACGGCCCATCATGTCCATTCCACCGCGGAATCCCGGCGCAATGTCGAATACATAGCCCACCAGTACGATCAGAAAGGTGCGCAGCATCTGAAACAGGCGGAATCCAAAGGAGGAAGCCCGGATGTGCAGCTTTGCAAGGGTCCAGTCAAAGAGAGGTTTCAGCAGTGTGGACAGCATGATGATTCCGCCGTTCCACAGACCGAAGGCCACGTATTTCCAGTTGGCTCCGTGCCAGATGCCGACCACCAGAAAAACAATCAGAGAGGCCACGCTGGTGGGGAGAACCTTGGCAATATGGGACCCGGCGGCGGTCTTCCCCAGACGGGTCTCCTTCATGCGGCGGCTGATGCCGAGGAAGCATTCGGACATGGCCAGCGGATAAAAGAGGGAGTTTTTCAGCCAGCCCCCCAGTGTGATGTGCCACCGGCGCCAGTAGTCGTTGATGCTGGTGGAGAAGTAAGGGCGGCGGAAGTTATCCACCAGATCAATCCCCAGAATCTGTGCCACCCCGCGCGAAATATCAATACCGCCGGAGAAATCCGCATACAGCTGCAGGGCATAGAGCAGCAGAATAAACAGCAGGGTTGTTCCGCCGAATTCCTTGTAATCCGGGGTAACGGCCTGAATCGCAATAACCGCCCGGTCGGCGATGACCACTTTTTTGAAAAATCCCCACAGGATCAGTTCCAGACCGTGCTGCATCCGGGTAAAGGAGAAATCGTGGGGTTCGATCAGCTGATGAGAAAGCTGGCTGTACAGGCTGATAGGGCCCTGGATAATCTGGGGAAAGAAGGAGACAAACAGCGCGAGCTTTGCCGGATTGCGCTCAGCCTGCACCTCTTCCCGGTAGACATCGATCACATATCCCATGGACTGGAAGGTGTAAAAGGAGATGCCCAGCGGCAGCAGCAGGTGCAGGATGGGCAGCCCGCTGCCCTGGCCCAATGAAAACAGCGCATTGAAGCTTCCGGCCAGAAAATTCCAATACTTTAAAAACGAGAGAATCCCGAAATTCACAACCAGCGCAGCCGCCATGATCAGGCGCTTGCGCACTTTTACGCGGTCCTTAAATTTCTTTTTCTCCTCCCGGCTCCACTCGGCCTTTTTTTCCTTTATGATAGCCTTTGATTTCTTGGCGGTATGATCCAGCCATAACCCCGTCCCATAGGTGGAAAGGGTGGTAAACAGCAGAAATCCCACCAGCCTCCATCCGGCGAACAGATAGAAAAAGTAACTGGCGGCCAGCAAAATAGTCCAGCGGTACTTTTTCACGGGGAACAGGAAATAGGCGAGGATCGAAACCGCAAGAAACAGCAAAAACTCAAGCGACGTATAATTCACAGTTCAGCCCGCCCTTCTGCCGGCAGGCTTGCCGGTGTATTCCATCCGCTCGTTTGGAGAGACGGACGGACCAGCCGCAGCCCTTTTTGTTCGGAATACAGGTAGACCGCGGGCATATCCCGGCTGAGAAACACCGCCATGCCCTCCATCACGGAATACGCGCCGGTGCGGTGGAAAACCAGCCGGTCACCGGGCTGCAGATTGTGAAGCGGCACATCCCGCGCCAGTACATCGGCCGTGGTGCAGAGGCTGCCGCACAGCGTCCAACGTTCGTTTTCTTCGGAGGAATCGGAATCATCCGGTGCCGGCACAGCCGTCTGACCGGAGAAATGGGTCAGAACCGGGATCTGCATACCCTGAATCTGTCCGTCGTATTTCAGTTGGTGCAGCCCGCCGTCACAGATGGCATAGGCAATATTCTCGTTTTTCTTGGTATCGATGACCTGCGTCGTATAAAAACCGCAGGGGGCAGCAAAAAAGCGGCCCATCTCGACGGTCAGCTGTGTTTTCTCTCCCAGGGCACGGATCCCCGGTGCGATGGCGTCCAGCCGCTCCTCTTCGGTGCGGTCGGCCGTTTCGTCGCAATCGGAGAAATAGTCCACGGCCAGCCCGGTGCCATACTCCACACGCTGCAGCAGGAAGCCGCACTCGGTTTCCACCTGCTGGAGAAACCGCTCGACCCGAAGCAGTTCCTTCAAAATCACGGCGGGTTTGCGTTTTTGCGTGCCGGTAAAATAGTGCAGGCCCACGATTTCCATGCCGGGGTATTCCTCCCGGCGGCGGATGATGTCCAGAACTTCCCCGGCGTCCATGCCGAACTGGCTGCCGCCGGTCAGCCGCAGCAGAACCGGTACCCGGATTCCCCGCTTTTGGGCGCAGGCGTTCAGCAGATCCACGTGCATACGGCTCTCGGCGGTAAAAGTGCCCACCCGGTCGTCCATGGCTCGCTCGATATCCGGCAGAGTTTTGTTTACGCCGGAAAAAATGATCGCAGAGGGGTCTGCTCCGATTTTTTCACAAATGGTCAATTCACCGGGGCTGCACACCTCGATCCGGTCAATGGCTTCGGGAAGGCTGCTCAGAAGGAAGGGATTGGCTTTCATGGAAAAGCACAATCCCACCTTCTCGCCGAAAGCCTGCCGCACCCGGGCGGCGCGGCGGGCAAAGCAATCTTCGTCAAAAATATAACAAGGACCGGCCGGTAAAGACCCGAAAATAGTTTCCTGTTTTTTTGTCATCGGGCGCCCCCTCATTCATCCTGCAGTTTTTCTACCAGCGCCAGAATCGCCTCGGCAGAGTTAAAGTTTGCGGGAACCAGATGATTCGGCTTAATCTCGATATCAAAAGCGTCATTCAGTTCGCCCACCAGGGTTACAATGTCAAAAGAGTCCAGAATCCCACCGGTTACCAGCGAGGTTTCCGTCTCAAAATCGACGTCGGGCCGCAGCTCCTGCAAAATGTTCATCAGTTCTTCCATCATTGTTCTTCTCTCCCTTTTAAAATTATTTCATATAAGATGAAAGCGTGCGCATGTCGGTTTTCCCGTTGGGCAAACAGGGCATGGCAGAGAGCTTCATCAGCTTTCTTGGAACCATAAAGGCCGGCATCTCCTGCCGGAAATACAGGACAATATCCCGGGACGTGGCTTCCCCGGTGTAAAAGAGCCATAGTTGCTCTTTTTCCTTTTGGTAAAGGGCACAGCACTGTTCCATTCCCGCGACCATACCGGCCGTTTTTTCGATTTCGTCCAGCTCAATGCGGTGGCCCATATGCTTGATCTGCCGGTCCCGGCGGCCGTGAAATTCCAACTCGCCCTGCTCGTTCCAACTTCCCAGATCGCCGGTTTTGTACAGCAGTGACCGGTACTGGGGGCACAGGGGGTTGGGGATAAAAGACTGCGCCGTGCGGACAGGATCATGATAGTAACCCAGCGCCAGTGCCGGGCCGGCAATACAGATTTCTCCGGTCTGCCCGTCGGGAGTTTCGGTACCGTCTTCGTTCAGCAGGACCACCCGGTAATTCTCATAGGGAATCCCGATGGGAAGGACCGTGTCATCCTGTACGGTTTCGGTGACAATATGATAGGTGCAGGAAGCGGTGGCCTCCGTGGGGCCGTACTGGTTGATAAAGACGGTTTCCGGCAGGTTTTGCTGCCATACGCGCAGAACATTCCCCGGCATAACCGAGCCCGAAAAAATCACTTTTTTCAGAAAATGGGGCTTTACGCTGTCGAAGGCGTGCAGCTTTACGGGAACCTCCAGCCCGGCCACGCTCCAGCACAGAGTGGTTACCCCATACGTATCCAGGGTTTCAAAGAGCTGTGCGGGCATGGAGAATTCATTTTTCGGAAGAATTACGGTGCTGGCGCCGGTGAGAAGCGGCAGATAGATATCCCGGATGGCCGCAATGTAATCAAGAGGGGACTGGTTCCCCAGCACATCGGAATCGGAGAGCTGCAAAACCTTCTGTACGCTCTCAATGTAGCACATCAGGGCGTGGTGGGAGGTGATCACTCCTTTGGGAATCCCGCTGGAGCCGGAGGTGAAAATCACATACAAAGGGTCCTCTTCGGTGACCGTGCGCCGGATGGCGGCAAGGCGTTCCTCCTGCACCGGGGTCTGAAGAATATCCTCCAGAACATGGATATGGCCGGAAAAATGAAGGGCCGTTGCCGTCTCCAGATGCTCCCGGTCCACAATCATGTGAGAGGCCTGCAAAACCTCCAGGTTCTGCCGAAGGCGGGGAACTGGCATCGAGGCATCCATCGGCGCATAAAAACAACCGGCCTGCACAATTCCGAGAAAGCAGGCCGGTGTATCCACCCGTCTTCCCGTCAGAACCGCAACCGGGCTGCGGGGCATAATATGCCCGCACAAATAGCTGCCGATGGCTTTGCTCTGATGGAGAAGCCGGGAAAAACAGATGGAATTTTCTTTTGTCTGGAAAACCGTTTTGTCCCCAAAACGGCAGGCTGCCAGATCCAGCCAGTCAAGGACGGACTTCAGCATATTCACAATCTCCTTACTCTCCGCTTTCTCTTTATAAAAACGGATTTTCCGCAGCCCAAGTGGCCAGCATTTTACTTGTTTTAAAGTGTACTCCAGAATACAAAGGTTGTCAATGTATCAAAATGCATAAAGAACAGACAAAACAGGCCAGTTTCCCCTTTTTTACAGAGGTTTTATGGCTTTTTTGCTTTTTCGAAGGAGAATTTAAGAATTCTTAAGAACATGGAGATGGGAAAGAGCGGGGAAATTTTTTTCGCTGTCTATTGACTTTTACCGGATCGTGAAGTATACTGTTTATAAATTAAGAATCATTCTTAATTTATAAACGTTTTTACGGGAGGAACAAAAATGGAACTGAAAGGCTCGAAAACCGAGAAAAATCTGATGGCCGCTTTTGCCGGTGAATCCCAGGCCCGCAACAAGTATACGTACTATGCTTCGAAAGCGAAGAAAGACGGCTATGTGCAGATCGCAGCCCTGTTTGAGGAGACCGCTGCAAACGAGAAGGAGCACGCGAAGATCTGGTTTAAGCTCCTGCATGACGGCGCCGTAGGTCCCACGACCGAAAACCTGGAGGACGCCGCACAGGGCGAGAATTACGAGTGGACGGACATGTATCCCTCCTTTGCCAAAGAGGCCCGTGAAGAGGGCTTCGAGCAGATCGCGGCTCTGTTTGAGGCCGTAGCGGCCATTGAGAAAGAGCACGAGGAGCGCTACCGCAAACTGCTCGCCAATGTACAGGGCGGCCTGGTCTTCTCCCGTGACGAGGATCAGATCTGGCAGTGCAGCAACTGCGGCCATATCGTCGTAGGGATAAAAGCCCCCGAGGTATGTCCCGTGTGCGCCCACCCGCAGTCCTATTTCCAGATCAAAGCGGAAAATTATTGAGAACGGATCCCGGCAGGGTACATTCCCTTACCGGCAAAAACGGAGGCCCCCAAAAGCGCAAAGCGGATGGGGTGCCTCCGTTTTTTCTTTTTGCGGAATGGGAAACGGGTTCGGCAGGCTGAACACCATGCCCGAGCCGTTTTTGGCTGTGTGACAAAAAGTCCGGGACTTTTAACAGGAACTTTATGAAATCTTTACATAGCGGGATTCCGGGAGTATAATAGAAAGGAAAATAATTGAAAGAACGGGAAAGGATACCCGTGAGAGGAGACAGAAATATGGTACAGGAGGATCGCGCACAGGCCCAGTATCGGAAAATGACGGAAACACCGATTCCCAAACTGGTCCTCACCCTGGGCATTCCCACCACCATCAGCATGCTGGTCACCAACATCTATAATATGGCAGACACATTCTTTGTCGGCACCCTGGGGACCAGCGCCAGCGGCGCCACCGGTGTGGTATTCGGCCTGATGGGGATTATTCAGGCCTTTGGCTTTATGCTGGGCCACGGCGCCGGCAGCAACATCAGCCGCCGGTTGGGCAGCCGGGAGGTGGACAAGGCCCGGATGTATGCGGCCACCAGCTTCTATGCATCCCTGGGGGCGGGGCTGCTGATTCTGCTCTTGGGATTCTGTTTTCAGGATCCGCTTCTGCGGTTGTTGGGGAGCACCGATTCCATTTTGCCCTATGCGCGGGATTACAGCACCTGGATTCTGATGGCGGCCCCGGCGATGGCCGGCAGCTGTGTAATGAACAATATTCTGCGCTACGAGGGCAAGGCCACCTTTGCCATGTGCGGGCTGGTCAGCGGCGGTCTGCTGAATATTCTGGGGGATTACCTGTTGATCCAGGTTTTTTCCCTGGGAATCTCCGGTGCGGGAATCTCCACCGCCGTCTCGCAGTACATCAGTGCCGGCATTCTGCTGGTTCCGTTTGTCACGAAAAAAGTGCAAAGCCGGGTGACTCCCCGGTTTGTCAGCCATCGTTTTCATGATCTGCTGACTATTCTGACCACGGGTCTGCCCAGCATGATGCGCCAGGGGCTCGGCAGTATTTCCACCATGGTGCTCAACGGCTGTGCGGGACCGTATGGGGATGCCGCCATCGCCGCCATGAGTATTGTCTCTCGGGTGATGAATTTCCTGTTCTGTATCGGCCTGGGGGTGGGGCAGGGCTTCCAGCCGGTCAGCGCCTTCAATTATGGCGCAAAGAAATACTCCCGCACGAAAAATGCCGCCCTGTTCACCTGCTTTTTCAGCATGGTGGTGCTGGCAGTGGCCGCCGTTTTCGGATGGGTATTTGCCGGGCCGATTGTCACACTGTTTCGGGATGACCCCGATGTGATTGCCATTGGAACCTTTGCCCTGCAGGCGCACTGCATTGCACTCTGTTTTCTGCCGCTTTCCGTGTGCGGCAATATGCTGTTCCAGAGCATCGGGAAAAGCGGGCGTGCCACCTTCCTCGCCAGCAGCCGCAGCGGACTGTTCTTCATTCCGATTGTACTGCTGCTGAATTGGTGCATGGGGCTGACCGGATTGCAGATTGCCCAGGCGGTGGCCGATATCCTGTCGGCGCTGGTCACGCTGCCGCTGGTCTGGTCCTTCCTGCGCCATCTGCCCCCGGATGGAGCCGAAGCCGCCTGATTTTACGAAAACTGGATTTTTGAGGAATCAAAAAAGCGCATCTCTTCTTCAAAAAAGAAGAGGTGCGCTTTTTGCTGCCGCGGGGATCTTATTTTACCGTTACAAGTTCATAAGAGCGGGTACCCAGCCCGATCTTTTCGGCGTGAACCAGCCCGGCCTGCCAGGTGGATTCGGGGGTGGTATCCGTAAAATGGTCGCCGGTGGGGACGAAATTTTCGTCGCTCAAATGGTCACCCAGCAGACTGTTGCGGTTGGGCGTGCAGGCATTGACCGCATCGACACAGGCCTGGTCCAGCGCCACGGGATCAAAGCTCGCGTACATGCCGATATCCGGGACAATGGGGGTGTCGTTTTCGCCATGGCAGTCGCAGTATGGGCTGACGTCCATCACCAGGCTGATATGGAAGCACGGCCGCCCATGGCAGACCGCTTGGGTGTACTCGGCAATTTTGCAGTCCAGAATATCGTTGGCGTTGGAATTGCGGTTGGCAATGGCGTCGAAATTGCAGCGGCCGATGCAGCGTCCGCAGCCGGCGCATTTCTGGGGATCAATGTGGGCCTTGCCGCGCTCGTCATAAAAGATAGCGTCCTGCCCGCACTCTTTGGCGCACAGCCGGCATCCGCGGCACAGATGGGTGCTGATGACCGGCTTTCCGTTGTTGTGCTGGTCCATTTTTCCGGCCCGACTGCCGCAGCCCATACCGATATTTTTCAGCGCACCGCCAAAACCGGTGCACTCGTGCCCTTTAAAGTGGGTCAGAGAGATCAGTACGTCCGCATCCATAATGGCGCGGCCGATCCGCGCCGTTTTTGTGTATTCTCCGCCCGGAACCGGAACCTCCACATCGTCCAGGCCGCGCAGCCCGTCGCCGATGATGATCTGACAGCCGGTGGATAAGGGGGAAAAGCCGTTTTCAAAAGCGGCGGCCAGATGTTCCGGCGCATTTTTCCGCGGACCGGGGTACAGCGTATTACAGTCGGTCAAAAAGGGGATTCCGCCCTTTTCCCACACCAGGTCGGCCACGGCCTTGGCGTAATTGGGGCGCAGAAAAGCGAGATTGCCCGGTTCGCCGAAGTGCATTTTGATGGCGACCAGTTTTTTCTCCATCTCCAGAGAATCAAAGCCCGCCGCCCGAATCAGCTTTTGCAGCTTTTGCAGCTGGTTGGTCCCCGGGGGGCAGCGGAAATCGGTAAAGTACACTTTTGAAGGCATCATGATCTGCTTCCTTTCTCGTTGACAAATTCTGCAAAGGCTGCCGGAAAAACCGAGGGCGGGCGCTTTGCGGAAAACCGCTCGTTTTTATTTAGTATAGCGAAAGAAGAGGCAAACTGCAATGGGGAAGTTCACGTTTTCTCCTCAGCTGCCAAAATTCGCAAGGCGGCCTGCTGCATGGCATCCCTGGCCTTTTGGGGAGAGAGAATGCGCACCCTTCCCTCAAACTGGAAGACCCACGCCAGGAAAACCCCGCTGACATGAACCGGGACCACCGCCCGGAAATGGCGGTCATCCACCGGATGCAGGCGCAGGTCCCGGCCGAAGCGGTCATAAAAGGCATCAGCCAGAGCCATTTCCGCCTCCAGTGTGACGGGAGGTTCGTCCGCTGCATACAGACCGGACATGCGCCGGGCGTATTCCCCGGCATCAAAATCCTGGGGAGGGGGCACGCGGGACCCGCTCAAAATATGAATATCCTCCATTTTGTCCACCCGAAAATGGCAGATCCTCCCCCGGCGGGGAGACTCCCCCAGCAGATAGTAGGTTTCATCATCCCACAGCAGGGCATACGGGCTGACCACCGAGTATTCGCCGTTATAGCGATACTGCTTTTTCCACCCCCGCTGAAACGAGTAAGTATAGGAGAAACAGCGGAAGGAGATTTTGCGTCCGCTGTTGATGGCCTGATGCAGAAGGTCTACGTTCAGCAGGGCGGACTCGTTGGTGATTTTACTCCGGTGGGAAATATAGATCGGTCGCTGCAGCTGCCGGCGCTCAAAGCGGCTGGTCAGCCCTTCGATTTTCCGGATGAGCTGATGGGAGCGGCGCTCGCTGATACATGGAGAGGAGGAAACGGCGTCGGCCAGCATTTTCAGCTCGGGCAGGGTGAATTCCCGCTGGGCGAGATAGTAATTCCCGCCGTGGCTCTCGATGTCCATGCCCATCTCCTTTAAAACGCGGATATCATCATACAGGCTTTTCCGCTCTGCCGGGATGCCCTCCTTTTCCAGCATGGCAATCAGGTCCGGCAGGGTGGCCGGGTGGGCGGGATCGGTATTTTCCAAAAAGAAATTCCGGATCAGCAGCAGTTTCTTCTTTCGATTAGGGCCTTTTGCCATGGCAGCTCCCTCTTTTCTTTCCATAAGTCTTTTCTCTCCTTACAATTATGGAAGAAGAGGTGTCCCATAAAAAGGACTTTCTTCTGACACGCCCCCTGTCAGGCAGACATTTTTCGGGGAGGGAAAAGTCGGTTGTCTTTTCTTTTGTCGTGACATATGGTATACTAATCCGGAGAATACAGAGAGGAGTGGCAGATTTGCAGGGAACATCGGCACAGAGAAGAGAAAAAATTCTGCAGGAGCTGCAGCGGGCAAACGGTCCGGTCAGCGCCAGCGCACTGGCCCGGCAGTTTTCCGTCAGCCGCCAGATCATCGTGGGGGATATTGCGCTGCTGCGCGCTTCCAATGTGGATATTCTGGCAACCCCGCGGGGGTATATCCTGCAGAAAAAAGAGGCGCACAGCGGAACCTGCTACACCATCGCCTGCCGTCATGATGAGGAGGGGATCCGCCGCGAGCTGTATACGGTAGTGGACCTGGGCGGCGAAGTGGTGGATGCGATTATCGAGCATCCGGTCTATGGACAGTTGACCGGCCCCCTGCATGTGGCCTCCCGGTTTGATGCCGATCTGTTTATGGAGCGGCTGGCCCGGCACCAGGCGGAGCCGCTCTGCCGCTTAACGAACGGGGTGCATCTGCACACGCTCCGGTGCCCGAACGGGGAGACGTTTCAGCGCATTACAGCCGCGCTTCGGGAACAGGGAATCCTGTTTGAAAAGGAAGAGGAGGAACGATAGCCGTGCGGTATGAGGCGATCCGGCCGGCGGTTTTTCTCAGCCGTCCCAACCGGTTTGTGGCGATGGTGCAGCTGGACGGAAAAACCGTGCGCTGTCATGTGAAAAATACGGGCCGTTGCCGCGAACTGCTGATCCCGGGTACCCCGGTGTTCGTACAGATGCACGAGCAGGAAAACCGGCGGACAGCCTGCTCGCTGATCACCGTAAACCGCGGGGGCGAGCTGATCAACATGGACTCCCAGGCGCCGAACAAGGCGGCGGGGGAGTGGCTGCAAAAGGAAAATTTGCCGGGGAAGCCCTCCCTTCTGCGCCCGGAAACCGTGTTCGGGGAATCCCGGTTTGATTTTTATGCGGAACGGGCGACCGGGCAGGGAACCGAGCGCCATTTTATCGAGGTAAAGGGCGTGACGCTGGAGGAAAACGGAGTGGCCCGTTTTCCGGATGCCCCCACCAAGCGGGGGGAAAAGCACATCCGTGAGCTGATCCGCGCCCAGACTATGGGATATCGGGCGCAGATTCTTTTTGTGGTGCAGATGGCCTGTGCCGTGCAGATGGAGCCCAATGGGGCAACGGACCCGGCGTTTGCCCGGGCCCTGTGTGAGGCGGCCGAGAATGGGGTAAGGGTCCGGGCGGTGACCTGCCGGATTACCCCCGACAGTATGGAAATACTCCGGGAAATCCCGGTTATTCTTCCGTGAAAGAGACAAGGAGAGGGAAAAGTATGATTGCAACGGTTACGTTAAATCCTTCGATCGACTATATTGTGAAAGCCGAATCGCTGCTTCCCGGCGGGATCACCCGCACCCGGGAGGAATCGGTTTACCCCGGGGGAAAGGGGATCAATGTATCGGTGATGTTGGCAGGACTGGGACAGGAGAGCTGTGCCTTTGGCTTTACGGCCGGTTTTACCGGAGAGAAAATTGAAGAGGATCTCCGCGCTTTTGGCTGCCGGACGGCGATGATCCAACTGAAAGAGGGATTTTCCCGCATCAATGTAAAGATTCACGCGCAGGAGGAGAGCGAAATTAACGGCCACGGCCCGGTGATCACGCAGGAGGATGTCGGGCGCCTGCTGGAGCGGCTGGATGGACTGAAAGAAGGAGACTGGCTGGTGCTGGCCGGCAGCATTCCGCCCGGATTGCCCCGGGATCTGTACGGACAGATCCTCGCCCGGATGCAGGGCCGGGGGATCGGGTGTATCGTGGATGCCGAGGGCGAAGCCCTGCGCTGTACGCTTTCCGGCCACCCGTTTTTGATCAAACCCAATAGGCACGAGCTTTCGCAGCTGTGCGGAAAAGAGCTGCACACCCGCGAGGAAGTCATTCAGGCCGCCCATGCCCTGCAGCAGCAGGGGGCGCGGAATGTGCTGGTATCCATGGCGGGCGACGGCGCTCTGCTGGTACCGGAGGATGGGCCGGTGCTGTTCCGCGCCCCTAACCGCGGACAGGTGGTCAATTCCGTGGGGGCGGGAGACTCCATGGTGGCCGGATTTTTGGCCGGCTGGTGTATAACCGGCAGTATGGAGCGCGCTCTGGAACTGGGAACCGCCTGCGGCAGCGCCACGGCCTTTACCACCTGGATTGCGGATCGGGGGCAGGTAGCGGCCCAGCTGGACGATCCGGGCGTGTTCGGCCTGGCCCCGCAGGAGAAAGCAGCTCGGCCGGGGAAAAAAGGAGAGAAGCTGTGGAATGTATCCGCCCTGGAAGGGGAGAAGGTATGGGTCGAATTTGAGACGACCGGTGCGGTGTGCTGTGCCGGGGCGGAGGAAGCACCCCTGGAGGATGAGGATTTTGCCGATGTATACCGCAGTGGAGTGTTCACGGTAGAGAAGGGGATGCTGGTTTCCGTACAGGATTCCGGTTACCGGATCCATCCGTTTAATGGGCAGATTACCGCCATCTACCGGTGGCTGGAAGAGAAATAAAGAAAGTCAGGGCCGCTCTTTTTAGAAAAGAGCGGCCCTGACCCATGAAAAAAGAGGGGTAAAAATGAAAAATGAGGAGGTGATCCCCTCTCCGGTTGACGAAACCGGAGGAATGGGATCCACAGTAAAGATCTTCCTGCTC
>JBJEQH010000011.1:0-5018 GCA_051881655.1 Candidatus Heritagella sp.
TTTACTGAGTTACACCGTACCCTACATAAAAACTTCCTTATCTGGCGTTGCCAAAAGGGTCCTCCCTCTTTTTCTCTGCGGTTTTGGTGACGGGGCACGCGGCCCCGTTCTGTCTTTTTAAAATTACAGGCAGTATTTGCGGAACCGGTCCTCCAGCTCCGTGTTGATCGCGCAGTTTTCGGTATCAAAGTCGGCCATCACCGCGTCGATCTCCTCCCGGTCCATCCCCCGGAACAGCTCGATGTACGGATACTGCAGCAGATTGTTATAGTACACATCCCCCACGGTCATCATAAAGAACATGGGATTCTCCGCGTTGTCAAACCGGCGGTAATCCACCGTCTTTTTCAGCAGCTCGGCGGTGTCGTTCAGCTGCTCGCGCAGGGCGCGGTTGTACTCGCCGCCCCATTCGGGCATACAGATCAGCGCCTTGCGGGCCACCGGTTCGGTCAGAGTGCGGTACGGCCGCTCCTTTTTGGGGCTGAGCAGGAAGAAATCATCGCAGCCTTTCAGGCTCCAGGTGGTCCAGTGCACGTTGTTCTCCTCGTAGACCTCCACCTGATCGGGCAGGAAGCTGAACTCACTGACCCACAGGGGCACATTGTGCAGGGTGCTGTACTTGTACCCCTCCGATTCCAGGAATTCCTTGCGCAGATACTCCCGTTTCCCCTGATCCGAGGTGATTTCGGGATGGTCGAACAGGGTGGTGTACGCATGGCTGGAGATCATCAGGTTTTCATCCCACGGGGCATCCAGCCCGCAGAACCGGCGGGAGTAATCGTCGCCCTCGATAATAAGGATGTGCCGCGGGTCCACCGAGCGGATTTCCTCGGTTACGCGGCGGTAAATGGCGTTCATATCCTTCCAGCGGGCCTGATACGGAATCAGCGGCAGGCGGCCGTAATCGTTCATGGTGCAGGGCTCGTTCATAATGTCGTACCCGGCCACCACGCTGCGGTCCTTATAGCGGGCGGCCAGCACCTTCCACAGGGCAAAGTACCGCTCCTGAAAATCCTTCATCCGCCAGAACAGCGCGGTGCGGCAGGAGTTGTCACAGTGCCAGTCGCTGCTCTGCCATCCCTGCACGGCGTGCAGGTCCAGAACGGCATACACCTCATACTTTTCGCACCAGTCAAGGGCGGCGTCCAGCATGGCAAAGCCCTCTTCCTTATACACATAGGGGGCCATGTCATCCTCGAACCAGCGGTAGTTCAGCGGAATGCGCAGGAAGTTCATGCCCAGGCTTTTCATGTACCGGACGTCCTGCTCGGTAAAAAAGTGCGACAGCATCGAGGTGAAAAACCAGCTGCCCATCTCTTCGCCCAGCGTCTGCCGGGCGGTCTCCCGCATGCGGTGCTCGCTGCCGGGCATGCCGTTCATAAAATTCTCCATATTCATCCAGGCGCCGATGTTGGTGCCGCGCAGGCGGATGGGTTCGCCGTTTTCCCGCACGACGGCCCCGTTTTGAATCTGCAAAAAATCCATGAAAAACTCTCCTTTTTATTGTGGGTTATTCTTTTTCCGTCTCCTGCCAGAGGATGGCCTCGAAGGGGCGCAGGGTGCCCGCTTCGGGATTGCCCTCCCGGTTATACGAGGTGAGAAGCGGGGTGCAGGTCCGCAGGTGGGCGGAAAGGCTGTCCGACAGCGCACAGGCCTGATGGGACAGGTTGGCCGTTACCAGCAGGCGGACCCCCTGATCCTGGCGGCGGTAAACCAGCAGCCGGTCCTCCGGTGCGATGGGCAGAAAAGTCAGATCCCCGTCGCGCAGAACCGGATAGCGGCGGCGCAGGGCGATCAGCTCCCGATAGAAATGCAGCACCGAGAGGGGATCCGCCTCCTGACGGGCGGCGTTGATCTCCCGGTAATTCCGGTTGACCCCGATCCACGGCGTGCCGCAGGTAAAACCGGCGTTCTCGCTGTCGTCCCACTGCATGGGGGTGCGGGCGTGGTCACGGCTGACCTCCCACACGCTCTGCAGGGCCTGCTGGGGCGTTTTTCCTTCCTGCAGAAGAAGCTGGTAGAGGTTCAGACTTTCGATATCACGGTAATCCTCGATCCGGGGGAAGTAGGCGTTGGTCATTCCCAGCTCCTCACCCTCATAGATAAAGGGAATGCCGGGCAGCCCATGCAGGCACAGGGCCAGCGCTTTGGCGGAAACCTCCCACAGCGCGCCCTCGTCTCCCCAGCTGGACACCTGGCGGGGTTTGTCGTGGTTGGAGAGGAACAGCGCCCAGCGGCTGCCGTCGTGCAGGGCGTCATACTGCATCTGGTACCGGCTGCGAAGCATTTCAGCCGCTTTTTTCCCCACCTCCAGGCGGGGCGGGATGAAGGGGATGATGGCATCGAATTCCTGGCGCTGCGGCAGGGCGTAATTCTGCATGTCCTGCGGGGTTTGGCACCCAACCTCCCCTACGGTGAACAGCTGGCGGGGGGTGAAAACCGCCTGATTCATGGTGTTGATAATCGCATGGGTTTCCGACGTGTTGCTCAGTATATCAAAGGGCATGGCATAACCGTCCGACATGAGAGGCTGCGTCGAATCTGCAAAATGCTCGGGTTTGGCATAGTGACTGGCCGCATCCAGGCGGAATCCATCCGCCCCGCGGTCCGCCCAGCGGTTCATCATGGCAAACAGTTCATCCCGCAGCTGCGGATTTTTCCAGTTCAGATCCGGCTGCTTGCGGGAGAACAGATGAAAATAGTACTGCCCCCGGGCGGGAACATATTCCCAGGTACTGCCGCCGAAAGCAGAGCGCCAGTTCGTGGGCTCATGCCCGTCCACCGGGTCGCGCCAGATGTAAAAGTCGGACTTGTCATTTTCCCGGCTGGAAGCAGATTCCACAAACCACGGATGCTCATCGCTGCTGTGGTTGACCACCACGTCGATAATAAACCGCATGCCCAGAGCATGGCACTCCCGGATCAGTGCCTCGCAGTCCTCCATGGTGCCGAATTCGGGCAGAATACCGTCGTAGTCCGAGACATCGTAGCCGTTATCGTCCCCCGGGGAGCAGAAGAAGGGGGACAGCCACAGGGCGTTGACCCCCAGCTTTTTCAGATACGGCAGCTTCTGCCGTACCCCGTTCAGGTCCCCGATGCCGTCGCCGTTAGAATCCATAAAGCTGCGCGGATAGACCTGATACACCACCAGATCCCGAATCCAATCCTGCTTTCGTTCCATGAAGATCCCCCTCTTTTTTTCCGAAATTCTTTCCTTCAGTATAGCAGAGCAGGAGCGGAAATGTCCATACAAAACCGTTGCGATTTTTCCGTCTTCATGCTATGATGATGCGTGAATAACGGGAGGAGGAGCCATATGACGCAGCGGGAAAAATGGGAGAAGATTGCCGGGGTGAAAACCTTCGTGCTGGATATGGACGGCACGATCTATCTGGGAGAGCAGCTGTTCCCCTATACCATTGAATTTTTGCAGACGGTCCGGCGCACGGGGCGGGACTTCTGCTTTTTTACCAACAACAGCAGCAAAAACGAGGAAGCGTACCTGCAAAAGCTGCACCGCATGGGCATTGATATCGAAAAGGAAAAAATGCTGATCAGCAATGGGGTGATTCTGGACTGGCTGCAGGAGAACCACCCGGGAGAAGCGGCCTATGTGGTGGGAACCCCCTATCTGGAGGAGGCGTTCCGGCAAAGGGGCGTTCCACTGAAACGGGAGGACGCCGACTATGTGGTGCTGGGCTTTGACACCACCCTGACGTATGAAAAGCTGGTTATCGCCTGTGATCTGGTGCGGGCGGGCAAGCCGATTTACGGGGTGAATCCCGACCTGAACTGCCCCACCGAGACCGGATTCATCCCCGACTGCGGCAGTATGGCGGCGCTGATAAAGGCCTCGACCGGGGTAATGCCGGAGTTCTTCGGAAAACCGTCGCCGCACACCCTGCACTATATGGAGGAACACACCGGCTGCCGCGGAAAGGAACTGTGTGTGATCGGCGACCGGCTGTACACCGATATCAAGGTGGCCGACGGCACCGATGTGGTCTCGATCCTGGTGCTCAGCGGGGAAACCCATCGGGAGGATGTGGAGAAAAGCGGGACAAAGCCCGATGTGATCTGCCGCTCCCTGGAGGAAGTGACCGAACTGCTGCAATACGGCGAAAATTTATTCCGATAAAAAGGGCGCCCGACCGGTTTTCCCCGGCCAGGCGCCTTTTCTGTTTCTCTTTTTATTCCTCGTTCCGTCCGCAGCACTTTTTGTACTTTTTCCCGCTGCCGCAGGGGCACGGGTCGTTGCGGCCGATCTTCTTCGTGATGCGCACCGGGCGCTTTTTGTCGCTGCCGTCGCCGCCTCCGCCGGTTCCGGTGGGTTTGGCCACCTGTTCCCGCTGGGGCTCTTCCTTGGTGCGCAGCTTTACGGTCAGCATCATGCGGGCCGTATCCTCGCGGATCTGATCAATGGTGGCATCGAACATATCCGAGCCCTCCACGCGGTATTCCACCACGGGGTCGCGCTGGGCATAGGCGCGCAGGTTAATGCCCTTTTTCAGCTCATCCATGGCGTCAATGTGATCCATCCAGTAGCGGTCCACGTTCTTCAGCAGGATCACGCGCTCCAGTTCGCGGGTGATGGCGGGGGTGAATTCCTGCTCGCGCACTTCATAGAGGTCGTGGGCTTTCTTCTGCAGCTCGCTGGTGACGAATTCGGGATCCAGATCCTCCAGCTCGTCTTTGGTGAAGACCAGATCATCGTCGCCGATCAGCCAGCCCAGGTACTGCTCACGCAGACCCTCCAGATCCCAGTTGTCGTGCTCGGTGTTCTTCGGCAGATAGCGGTCCACCTTGGTCTGCAGGGCCGAGTCGATCATGCGGAGAATGGCTTCCTTCAGATCGGCGCCGTCCAGAACCGCGTTGCGCTGCGTGTAGATCACCTCACGCTGGCGGCTGAGCACGTCGTCGTACTGCAGAACGTTCTTGCGGATAGAGAAGTTGCGGTCCTCCACCTTCAGCTGGGCGTTCTCGATGGTCTTTGTCAGCATCTTGGCCTCGATGGGGGT
>JBJEQH010000012.1:0-4956 GCA_051881655.1 Candidatus Heritagella sp.
CAGGATAAAGATTTCGCCGCCCTTCGCCATTCCGCCCGCCTGGATGACCAGCTGGGCCGCTTCGGGGATGGTCATAAAGTAGCGGATGATATCCGGATGCGTGACCGTAACGGGGCCGCCCGCTTCAATCTGCCGCTTAAAAAGAGGGATCACGCTGCCGCTGCTGCCCAGTACATTTCCAAACCGCACCGCCACATACTCCGTTTTGCTGTGGCGGGAGTAGTACTGGATAATCAGTTCACAGATGCGCTTGGTGGCCCCCATGATATTGGTGGGGTTGACCGCCTTATCCGTGGAAATCAGTACCATGCGCCGTACCCCGTACTGGTCGGCACAGGTGGCCACATTCCAGGTGCCGAACACATTGTTCTTCACCGCCTCGCCGGGGCTCAGCTCCATCAGCGGCACATGCTTATGGGCCGCTGCGTGGAAAACCACCTCGGGATGATACGCCTCGAACACATGGGAAAGACGGCTGCGGTCCCGCACAGAGCCGATCAGCACCTCGAAATCCAGCCAGGGATATTTCCGGTGAAGCTCCTGCTGCAGGTCATAGGCGTTGTTCTCGTAAATATCGAAAACCAACAGCTTGCGCGGCCGGAACAGCGCGATCTGACGGCACAGCTCGCTGCCGATGGATCCGCCGCCGCCCGTGACCAGCACGGTTTTTCCGTGCAGATAGCTGCTGATCTCCTCGGTATTCAGCGTGACCTCATCGCGGCCGAGCAAATCCACGATATCCACATCGCGGATGACCACATGCTCGTTGCCCTCCAAAATCTCATACAGGGCGGGCACGGTTTTCAGCTGGCATCCGGTGCGGGAGCAGATATCAATAATCGCCCGCTTATCCGAATTGCGCGCCGACGGAATGGCCAGAATAATCTGATCCACATCATAGCGCGCCGCCATGCGGGGGATGCTCTCGCGGGTGCCCACCACTTTCACCCCGTTGATCCGCGTGCCCTTTTTGCTGCGGTCGTCGTCAATGGCACAGACCGGAATCTGCACGCTCTCGGGGGCGCTTTTCATCTCTTTGATCACCATGGATCCCATTTCACCGGCGCCGATCACCATCACGCGCAGCTGGCGCTCGCCATCCCGGTGCAGGTTCCGGCGGCGCACCCGGCGGATCAGGCGGTAGCTCATCCGCACGCTGCCGATGAAGGCCAGCGTCAGCAGCCAGCCCGCCACATACACGCTGATGGGAAACCGGGACTGCTGCAGAATGGCCCAGCTGACACCGGTGCCGATCCCGCAGGCCAGCGTGCCGCCCGCCACAATCTGCATCATCTCACTGCTGCCGGCAAACTCCCAGATGGTGCGGTAAAATTTGAACAGCACAAAAACTGCCAGGCACAGCATGACAAAAAGCGGCATAATCCGGCCGAAGGCTTCCATATAAATCAGGCGCTCCAGCGTACTGACATTCACATCCGACAGCCGCAGAACCATCGCCAGAAAATACGCCAGGTAAACGCAGACGGCATCCAGCATCATAGCCGGTATGGTATGCAAAAGCAGATATTTCTTTGTTTTTTTCGGTTTCAAGGCTGAACCGCCCCCGTTCTTTTCGATAGCATGGATCATACTATGGTTCCCATTATACGCGCCAAATCCCTTCCGCACAATAGCAACCATAAAATTTACCATTTTTTTGCATAGAAAGCACGACTTTGTATGCAAAAAAGAACACTGTGAAAATCTGCTTTCTCACAGTGTTCTCTTTTTTTACTTTCTGCCGCTGTTTTATTCCTCTGCGGAATCCTCTTCCTCTTCGGCTTCTTCCAGTTCAAACTCCAGGTGTTCCCCGCAGTTCGGGCAGTCCATTTCGCCCTCTTCGATGATATCCGCCGACAGGCATACGGTTTCGCCGCAATTGGGGCAGGTTACCTCAAAATAGGTATCGTCAAACTCGTCCAGCTCGTCGTCCTCGTCCTCACAGCCGCAGCATCCGTCACAGTCATCCTCGTCATCGTTCAGACCGTAAACTTCCTCTTCCAGCGTACCGAGATCCTCGTCAACCTCGTCCAGCTGATCGGCAATCTCACCGGTCTGCACTTCCAGATCGCTGACGCTCAGTGCCAGGTCATCCAGCAGTTCGAGAATTCCGTTGAGCAGTTTCACTTCTTTTTTGTCGGCATCCAGCTCCAGGCCTTCTGCCAGGCCGCGCAGATAAGCGGCGCGCTCCGTAATCGTCATGATAACGACCTTCCTTTCTCCGGCACGGCACGAAGCCGGGCCCTGACTCTTACCGGGAATGGGGAGTGCCTTACGCACGCTCCATATACTCGCCGGTACGGGTGTCAATGCGGATCATTTCCCCTTCATTGATGAACAGCGGAACCTTGATTTCGGCGCCGGTCTCCAGGGTAGCGGGCTTGGTCGCGTTGGTCGCGGTGTTGCCGGCAAAACCGGGATCGGTCTTCGTTACCTGCAGCTCCACAAAGTTCGGGGGCTCAACACCGAACACGTTGCCCTTATAGGACAGAACCTTGCAGTCCATGTTCTCCTTTACAAAGCGGAACCCGTCGCCCAGTACGTTGGCGCTGATCGGGATCTGCTCGTAGGTTTCCAGATCCATGAAATAGTACAGGTCGCCGTCTTCATACAGGTACTGCATGTCTTTGCGCTCGATGTAAGCGGTCGGATACTTATCATTGGGGTTGAACGTTTTCTCCGTAACAGCACCGGAAATCACGTTGCGGATTTTTGTGCGGACAAAAGCCGCGCCCTTGCCGGGCTTCACGTGCTGGAATTCGATAATGGAATATACGTTGCCATCCATTTCGAAGGTGACACCGTTTCTAAAATCGCCTGCAGTAATCATAGAGTGAAGCCTCCAAATCAAAATTTGTACAATTTAGTTTATAATATTTTCAGACTTTTTTCAAGCCTTTATCCGTGGAAATATCAAAGAATCATCAATTCTTTCGGCGAACGGGTCAAATCCCGGCAGCCGTCCTTCGTGACCAGCACCATATCCTCGATCCGCACGCCGTACTTGCCCGCCAGATAGATACCGGGTTCCACGGTGATCACCATACCCGCGCGGGCAATGGTTCCGTCGGTTTTGGAAAAGCGCGGATACTCGTGGATCTGCACCCCGACGCCGTGGCCCGTAGAGTGGCCGAAGGTGCCCGGATAATCCTTCTCGATGATGTCACGGGCCGCTTTGTCCACCAGACTGCAGGCAACGCCGTCCTTTACCGCCGCAATGGCCGCTTTCTGGGCGGCCAGCACCGTCTCGTATACGCGGCGCTGCTCTTCACTGACATGGCCCACGGCCACCGTTCGGGTCATATCCGACATATAGCCGTCCACTACGCAGCCGGTATCCATGGTGACAAAATCCCCCTCTTCAATCAGCTTATCCGAGGGGACCCCATGGCACAGCGAGCCGTTGGCGCCCGACACCACGATCAGGTCAAACGAGACCTTCTCGGCGCCCCGGCGGCGCATAAAGAACTCGATGTCGATGGCAAGCTCCCGCTCGGTCATTCCGGGGCGGATCCGCGTGCAGGCATAGTCAAAGGCCTCCTCGGTAATCCGCTGGGCTTTCTCCATCGAGGCGATTTCCTCTTCGGATTTGATGATCCGGCATTCCCGCAGGCAGTCATCCAGCAGCTTGTCCGGAACCGCTTCTCCCCCTATGCGGTGCATGATCTGATTATAGTGGGCAAATTCGTCCAGCGTCAGGCTGTCGGTCTCGGTGTGCAGCTTTTGAATGCCCCGCTCCTGCATCCAGGAAATGACCGCATCGTCAATCACCGCAAAGTCCACCACCGGGCATACGGTTACAACCCGGCGGGCCGCCTCGGCATAGCGGAAATCCATGAACAGCGCGGCTTCCTCTCCGGTGACCAGCATGGCCCCGTCCGTCGCCGGGAAGCCGGTCAGATACAGGCGGTTGTGCTCGGAAAAAATCAGCGCGGCGCTGGTCCCATCCCAGCCCTCACTCTGCTGTAAGTAATGCTGCAGATTTTTCACTGCGTTCGGATTCATTCTGTCTCATCCTTTCCTTTTAAGCGATTCATGCCGTCCTCCTGCTGTGCATACCGCCTGCGCAGCGGCTTTTCCAGGCGTCTGCGTATCCGGAACGAGAGGGAGGCCTCCTCCTCAATGGGCGTCAGCAGGACCGTGGGAATACCGCACAGTCTTCCGCCCAGCACATCGGTAAAAATCTGATCCCCGATCAGCACCGCCTGGCGGTGGGGAACCCCGTACTGCCGGCAGGCCTTCCAGTAACAGAAGGGCAAGGGCTTCATGCACATGGAGAAAAAGGGCAGGCCCAGTTTTCCGGCAAAGGGGGCGACCCGCTCGGCCGTATTATTGGAGAGGATCAGAAGGGAGAAACCGTTTTGCTTCATCTCCTCAATCCACAGGGAAACACCGGGGGCCGGCTCCTTTTCCCCGTGACGGGAGAGCGTATTGTCCACATCCAGAAGGACCAGGCGGCTGTGCAGCGCGCGCAGATCCTGAGCGCGGACATCCAGAACCCGCTGTTTTACCATGGTTGGCCGAAGCATCCTCTTCTCCCCCTTTCTCTCAACGCCCTCATTACGGAAAAAAAGCGGGCTTTTTTCAAAGCCCGCTTTTTAAAGCGAATTCTTGCAAAGAACAGTCCACTTATTTGAACTTGCGCTTACGGGCAGCCTCAGACTTCTTCTTGCGTTTGACAGAAGGCTTTTCATAAGCTTCTCTTTTGCGAACCTCGGCGATTACGCCGGATCTGGCGCACTGCTTCTTGAATCTTCTCAGAGCATTGTCCAGAGACTCGCCTTCTTTGATTCTGATTTCAGCCATGTATTTTCCCTCCCATCCGCCAACTGGCAGGGGTTATTCAGTCGCTATAAAAGCACAAAAATTATTATACAGAGAAATCCCATTTTTGTCAAGATAAAAATGGATTCTCCCAAAAATCTTTCTGCTTTTTCCGCGGCTGCCTAAGCGGCT
>JBJEQH010000013.1:0-21497 GCA_051881655.1 Candidatus Heritagella sp.
TTTCAGAATGCGCCGTACCATATCTTTGGCGGGTACATAGTGGGCACGCTGCTCTTTCTTCCGCAGACTGATCCCATACAGGACACCGGCCCCTGCCGCTGCCGTCAGGAGTACCAACAGGAAGGCCGTCGTGGCACCATCCTGTGCAGGCGAGGCGCCTTCTTCTCCGGCACCGGGGGCTGTCTGCGCCGCAGGCAACTCGTCCTGGCTTTCCAGATCACTTTCAGCGGAAACCTCTTCGGTAATATTTCCATCTTCTTCCACAGCTGCCATCTGTGCCACCAGCTGGTCTTCTTCCTCCTGGCGGGCCACCAAAGCAGCCTGTGCGTTTGCCTCCTGCTCCAGCTCCTTCTGCTCCTGGGCCGTATCCTCGGCCGTATCCGAGAGAACCGTCAGTGCATAGGATTTACCCAGAGAGGTGGCGGTCTTCTCCGCCTTTTCCTTTGCTTTCTTTGCTTCTTCTGCAGCCTTCTTGGCAGCTTCCTCAGCCGCCTTCTTCTCCGCTGCCGCACTGGCCGCCGAACTCTGCGAATAGCTGGTCGTGGTGCTGGAAGAAGTGCTGTACGAATTCTTGTTCGAGGGAGCTACCGTCGTCGCAGAGGAAGCATCGCCGCCGGAATGGGCAATTCCGTCACTGCCAAACGTGTAGATTTCTCCGTCGATATTCAGCGTGCAGTTAATGACATACTGGCCATTCTGGTAGTAATACCGGTTGCCCATAAAGGTCTGCCAACCGGTGGTCGGGTACGAAACCCCGGCAACCTTGAACCAGTACACCCAGTTTTTACTGCTCATGCTCTGATAGCAAATACCCTGGGACTCGCTGCGGGCATCCACAAACATGCCGTTGCCCACATAGACGCCCACATGGCCGGGCTGCTTCAATCCCAGCCCATGGATACGCGGTACGCCATTGCTGACCAGTCCGCTCTCCGGAGATGCCCCCAGCAGATCGGTGCGGCATCCGCCCACACCCTTATAGGTAACAATCAGACCCGAGCAATCCACCGCACCATAGGAAGTGCCGCCGTATACATAACTCCACCGCTCGTAATAAGCGGTCATGCAGTGTTCGGCCAAACCGACACCCGTCGCACCGCTGACTGCCTGCACCTGCGTCGGCGCCGATAAAACAGCCGTGACCGTTACGGCCAGAGCCGCCAATAAGCTGAGAAACTTCTTCATTTTCCGTATCATGGTTACTCTCCCCCGATTCCTTTGCATCTTCCCGATTCTTTATTCCAATGGCTCCTTCGCCGCTTACAATTTCATTACATTCGTTACAATTTATTACAAACTGGTTACAGTTTACCACAAGTGTCTTGTCAATGCAACCCTTTTTTCAAAAAAAGTCCGGATTTATCGCGTTTTTTCTTCATCGGCCGGGCCAAAACCGGACGCTCCCGTCGGCTCTGCGCAAAAAAAGAGCTCTTCGGCTGTTCTCTTACAGCCAAAAAGCTCTTTCTTTGTTCTTCTGCTTTCTGCAAATATCCGTTTTACTGCAGCAGCTCGCGCACAATTTCCTCCATGTGCATTCCGCGTGACCCCTTTACGAGAACCGTGTCCCCGGGAAGAAGCTGTTTTTTCAGGATCCCGATGGCCTGCCCATTGTTCTCACAGTGATAGACCTCCATCGGATGGGAATCCGCCGTTTCCCGGGCCCCCTGCGCCGTTGCCGCCGATTCCTCTCCCACGGCGATCACCATATCCACGCCGTTTTCCGCACAGAATGCGCCGCATCCATAGTGGCCTTCGTAACTTTCCTCGCCCAGCTCCAGCATGTCCGCCAGCACGGCGATCTTCCGCCCCTGCGCCCCCAGCCGGGCCAAAAGTTGAACGGCCGTGCGCACCGAATCGGGGCTGGCATTGTAGGTATCGTCCACCACGGTCACCCCACCGGCATGAAAAATCTGCTGGCGCATGGCCGGGGGCTCATAATGGGAGAGGGCCAAGGCCGCTTTTTCGGCATCCCCACCCAGTGCCTCCGTCACCGCGATGCTCACCGCGGCATTGCGCACATTGTGCTCTCCCGGCACCGGAATGCTCATGGGCAGAACCCCACGGGGGGTCTGCAGCAAGAAGCGCACACCGGTTTCATCCATTTCCACCTGTACCGCCCGGTATTGGCACCCCTCGGACAGACCGAAGGTCACCACCCGCAGGGGCACTTCCTCTTCCAACCGGCGCAGCAGCGGGTCATCCCCGTTCACAAACAAATACTGGTCCGGCCCAAACCGGTCGGTAATGTGCAGCTTCTCCCGCAGAATATTCTCCTGGGTCTTCAGATAGGCGATATGGGAAATGCCGATATTGGTCATCACCGCCATGGTCGGGCGGCTGATTTCGCTCAGCCTGGCCATTTCACCGAAATTGCTCATGCCCATTTCCACCACTGCGCAGTCGTGCTCCTCCTCGAGCTGAAACAGCGTCAGCGGCATACCCACCTGGCTGTTCTGGTTGCCCCGGGTGCGCATAACGGAAAAACTGGCGGATAAAGCCAGGGCGATCATCTCTTTGGTCGTGGTTTTTCCCACGCTGCCGGTCACCCCGATCACCGGTATGGAAAACTGCGAGCGCCACCAGGCGCCGATCTCCTGCAGGGCATACAGCGTATCCTTCACCCGAATGACCACCCGGTCCTCCCGCAGGGGGATATCCATCTGGGTCAGGGTTCCGGCGGCACCGGCCTGCAGAGTTGCCTCGATAAAAATGTGGGCGTCCGTGCGCTCCCCTTTCAGGGGGACAAACATCCCGCCGGTACACACCTCGCGGCTGTCTGTAAAAAAGGAGGTAAGGGGTGTTTGCGGATCGCCGCATAAAAGCTCTCCGCCGCAGGCCTGCGCCGCCTGCTGCGCTGTCATTTTCATACCGTTTTCCCCTCTTTCTTCCAGTCCTCCAGAATTTCACGGATCACAACCCGCTCGTCAAACGGATATTTCACACCCTGAATCTCCTGATAGTCCTCGTGCCCTTTTCCGGCCAGCACTACGATATCGCCGGGCTCGTGGTGTTCCATGCAGTAGCGGATTGCCTGGCGCCGGTCGGGGATCTCGATATGCTTTCCCTGTGTCTTTTCCATGCCGACCAGAATATCCCGGATGATGTCCTGCACATCTTCATACCGGGAGTTATCCGCGGTAATCACCGACAGATCCGCCAGCCGGCCGCTCATCTCACCCATCTCATACCGGCGGATTTTGGGGCGGTTTCCCCCGGCGCCGAACAGGCAGACCAGACGGTGGGGATGGTACTCCCGCAGGGTGGTGAGAATGCTCTCCATGCTCACGGCATTGTGGGCGTAATCGATCAGCAGGGTGTAGTCCCCGGGCACCGGCACGGCTTCTACCCGACCCTTGACCTTCACCGTATCCAGGGCGCGGCGCATATCCTCCCCGCTGCACCCCAAATGACGGCACACGGCCATGGCGGCCAGTGCATTGTACACGCTGAACCGGCCGGGGATATCCACCTCCAGCTCGAAATCAAGGGCTCCCTCCACCTGGAAATGAACCCCCAGATAGCCCGGGCGGTTGACCAGGTGATCGTTTTTGGCCCGCAGAGCCGCGTTTTCACTGTATCCATAGGTATCCACCTGGCAGGTGTGCCCCTGCAGAACTCCCTGCCAGGCCGCATCATCCACATTGACAATTCCCAGCCGGCATTTGCGGAACAGCAGGCTCTTACAATACAGGTATTCCTCCATATCCTTGTGCTCGGCGCCGCCGATGTGATCCGGCGAGAAATTGGTGAACAGCCCCACCTCAAACAGGAAACCGTCCACCCGATGGCCCTTCAGCCCAATGGAAGAGGCCTCCATCACGCAGTATTCGCACCCCGCTTCCACCATCCGGCGCAGATATTTCTGCACCTCATAGGATTCGGGCGTGGTGTTATCCGTGGGAAGCACGGTTTCCCCGATGGTCACGCCCACCGTTCCGATCAACCCGGTCTTATGGCCGGCCTGCTCCAGAATGGCGCGCACCATATAAGAGGTGGTGGTCTTGCCCTTGGTTCCGGTGATACCGATGACCTTCAGCTGCTCCGCCGGATGGCCGAAAAAGGCCGCGCTGAGCAGGGCCAGGGCATATCGGCTGTCCGGGGTGAGCAGCACCGGAACCGGGCAATTCTCCACGGCGCGCTCGGCCACCACAAACGCCGCTCCCTTTTCCACTGCCGCCAAGGCATACCGGTGCCCATCGCTCACTGCGCCGGACAGGCAGACAAACACACACCCGGGCTTTGCTTTCCGGGAATCATAGACGATATCGGTCACTTCGCAATCCCGCTCTTCCATACCGGCCGGAACCGGCAGTTCCAGCCCATTTTTCTGAAGGTCGGAGAGAAGTTCCATCATTTTCATCAGTGGGGTCCTCCTTTTTCCGCGGCTTTTCCAGAGGAAATCCATCCGCTTTTCTTCTACCTCGATGATACTCTTTCTTTGCCCTTCTGTCAATTCCGCACCGCTCTCTGCGGATCCCGCAGTTTATTCCCATATCCCGCAGAATAGCGGGGATGTGTTCCGGGTATACTCCATTTTCGATCAGCTTGTGCAGAGACTGTCCGGTGTTTTTCCCATCGGGAACACAAACCCGCACGGCCTGTTCTCTCCCGTTTTCTCCATATTCTTCCGCCCAAAGATGCCATAATCCCTTCGGACATTTTTGGATCCGGTAGATCAGGGCTCTGCGCTCCCCCCAAACAACTGCCTGATACGCTTGGCTGTGCATAAAATCAGGCACCCCCTTTATGTGAAAAATAAGCACATTATTTGATTCTATTGTACCCGAATTTCGAAAAAAAGCAAGCCCTTCCCCTTTTCAGCCGGGAATTTTTCAATGAAAATTTCTCTTTCTTCTTCCCCACAGCCATTTCTGCACTTCCTCGGTCAACAGCGGGACCAAGCTGAGCAGCGCTACCAGCCCCCACTGCACCCCCGTAAGCGGTACCGCGCCGAATACTGGGCTCCAAACCGGTACCGCCATCACCAACACCTGCAAAAGCACCGCCGCTGCGATAGCCAGCAGCAGCCGTCCGCTCCTTTTGGCTCCGCCCAGCAGCAGGGGGCGGGAGCTGTGCATATTCAGCGTATGACTGAGCTGGGAGAGGCTGAGTACGCCAAAGGCCATGGTGCGCCCGACCGGAATACCCCAGTATACACGGCCAAGGGTAAATGCCAGCAGCGCCAGCGCCCCGATCAGACAACCCTCCAGGATCATCCCCATGCCCTCGCCGGGACGGAACAGCTTGTGGCTGTCACGCACCGGCGGGCAGCGCATCCGGTCCTCCTCAATGGCGTCGGTGCCCAGCGCCAGGGCGGGCAGCGAATCCGTCACCAGGTTCACCCACAAAAGCTGCACCGCCAGCAGGGGAGACGGTAATCCCAGCAGAAAGGCCGCCACCACGGTCAAAATCTCCCCGGTATTGCAGGAGAGCAGGAAATGCACCGTTTTCCGGATATTCTCAAAAATGCCGCGCCCTTCCCGCACGGCCTGCACGATGGTCTCGAACCGGTCATCGGTCAGTACCATATCCGCCGCCTGCCGGGCTACCTCGGTGCCGCTTTTCCCCATGGCACACCCGATGTCCGCCATGCGCAGGGCTGGTGCATCATTGATGCCGTCGCCGGTCATGGCGGTGATCAGCCCCTGCTGCTGAAAGGCCTGCACCAGCAGAACCTTGTGGCGGGGCTGCACCCGGGCAAACACGCTGCAGGTGCTGCTGCACGCGCGCAGAGCCTTTTCATCCATGGTATCCAATTCTTTCCCGGTTATAACCCGGTCCGGGTCTTTGATCCCGATTTGCCGCGCGATGGCGGCCGCCGTCGCCGGTTGATCCCCGGTGATCATGACCGGCCGGATTCCGGCCCGGCGGCAGACAGACACCGCCTGTTTGACCCCTTTCCGGGGCGGATCCTGCAGACCGCACAGTCCCAAAAAGCACAGGGGAACCTTCTCCTCTTCCCCCTCCCTGGGGGGACTGCCCCGGTACACCGCCACAGCCAGTACCCGCAGGGCCTGCCCGGCCATGCGCTCATTCTCCCGCAGAATTTTCCCGCGTTCACTCAACGACAGGGGAACCTCGCCTCCCGCCGCCCGGCGGGTCTGGCACCGGGCCAGCACGACTTCCGGTGCGCCCTTTACGATCAGAAGGGTTCCGCCCTTCTCCCGTTGGTGAAGGGTGGTCATCTGCTTTTTCTGTGAGGAAAAGGGAATCTGCCGCAGAAGCGGAAACCGCCGCCGCAGTTCGGAAAGCGGCGTGGGACAGGCGCTTACCAGGGCTTTTTCCGTGGGATCGCCCCTCCATTTTCCGTCCTTTTCCTCACAGCTGCTGCACAGGGCGCAGCAGGAGAGGATCTCCCTCTCCCGGCCGCTTCCGGGCGGGACGGCGGAAAACCCGTCGCTCAGGCAGGTAACCGTCATCTCCCCACAGGTCAGCGTGCCGGTTTTATCGGTACAGATCACCGCCGCACTGCCCAGGGTCTCCACGGCGGGCAATCGCCGCACCACCGCCCGATGCATGGCCAGCCGCCGCACCCCGCAGGCCAGCACCACCGTCACCACCACCGGCAAACCCTCGGGAATGGCGGCCACGGCCAGGCTGACCGCAATCAGAAACACCGAGAGCGGGTCGCGGTGCTGCAGCAGGCCAATGAGAAACAGTGCCGCACAAATGACCAGCACGGCGATCCCCAGCCCCCGGCTCATCCGGGCCAGCCGGTTCTGCAGCGGGGTGCGGGGCGGCTCGCTGTGGGCGATCATACCGGCAATCCGGCCCATCTGGGTGCGCATGCCGGTTTCGGTGACCACGGCCTCTCCGCTTCCCATCACCACGCTGGTACCGGCATAGACCATGTTGCTGCAGTCTGCGGGGGGCGTATCCGGTTGGTGAAGGGCGGACGCCCGTTTTTCCACGGGCATGGATTCCCCCGTCAACGGGGATTCGTCGGTTTTCATTCCGTTATCCAACAGCAGCCGCGCATCCGCCGGTACCACATCCCCGGCCTGCAGCAGAATGATATCCCCGGGCACCAGCCCGGAAACCACCCGGTTTTCCTCTTTTCCCTCCCGCCGGACCCGCGCATGCGGGGCCGACATCCGCTTCAGCGCCTCGATGGCCTTTTCCGCCCGGCTCTCCTGGATGGCCCCGATCAGCGCATTGCACACCACGATGAACAGGATAATCAGCGGATCCGGGGACAGCCCCTCTCCCTGCCAGAATTCCACCGCGGCGGATACCACGGCTGCCGCCAGCAGGATAAGAATCATAAAGTCGGCAAACTGCCGCAGAAACCGGCGGAGGAAGGACTCCTTTTTCTGCCCTTCCAGTTCATTTGGGCCCCATTTTTCCAGCCGCTCGCTCACCTGCCGGCTGGAAAGCCCCCGGCTCTTGCTGCTGTCCAGCGCTTCCAATACGGCAGGCTCTGCCATGGCCTGCGGCGCCCATTTTTCCCCATTGCGCATAAATTCCGTCCGTCCTTTCCCGGTCCCGAAGGGCCAAGCGCTTTTTTCTATCTGTATGCAGGGGCCTTCGCCGCTCATTCGTTTTTATGGGGAAAGAATCCCGAAGCGGGATTCTCTTTCTCCGTTTTTTATGGTATACTATAGCGCATAGAAAACGGTTTCCGCTTTTCAGCATTTCTTCATTCTTTTTGCAGGAGGTTCCCCCCTATGCCGGAATTTTTACAGCAGCTGGACGAAACCTGGATCTTCTGGGTGCAGGAGCATTTGCACAACGCCTTTACCGATGTGATCTTCCCCTTTTTCACCTATTTGGGGGAAGTGGGGGCGATCTGGATTGCGGTGGGCATTCTCCTGCTCTTTTTCAAAAAATCCCGGTGGTGGGGCGGCCTGCTTCTCTTCACTCTGCTCACCTCGTATATCGCCGGTGATCTGATTTTGAAGAACATCGTCTGCCGTCCGCGCCCCTGTCAGGATTTCCCGCAGGTCCCCCTGCTGATTGCCGCTCCATCCTCCTTTTCCTTCCCCTCGGGGCACAGCCTGTCGGGCATGGCGTGCGCGTGCATTCTGTGCCGCTTTCACAAAAAGCTGGGGATTCCGGCCGTTGTGTTGGCCCTGCTGATTGCTTTTTCCCGGATTTTTCTGTTTGTTCACTACCCCATCGACGTTCTCACCGGCCTTGTGCTGGGAGTTCTGTGGGCCTGGCTTGTGTGGAAAGGGGTGCAGTTCACCCCCCTGCGCCACCACTACCGTGAGGAGCGCCTGACCGCCCCGCTGTCTGACCGGTACTTTAAAAAAGAAATCTGACCGGGACCGTATTCGCCCCACTGTGCCAAATGGAAAACCCGCAAAAATTTTCTGAACTCCGATGAGAATTTCAAAAACCATATAAAACACAGAAAGCTCCGGGTTTTGTCCGGAGCTTTCTGTGTGAAAAACATCTTTGGATTTTGCCGGAGACGCTCAAACCCTTTTACGGCATATAGATACCGCCGTTGGGGGAAACATACTGGCCGGTCATGTACTGATCCTTAATCAGGAATTCCATGGCGTTGGCGATATCCTGCACATCGCCGATTTTGCCCATGGGGATCGACTGGGCCAGAGCGGCCACCTCGTCCTGATTCACACCGCGGAGCATGTCTGTCCAGATCATGCCGGGGCAGATGCAGTTAAAACGGATATTCTGCTTGCCGAATTCCATGGCCAGGGCACGGGTCATGCCGATCAGGCCCGCTTTGGAAGCACAGTAATCCGCCTGGTTCGCAACACCCATCAGACCGCCGATGGAGGAGGTGCTGATGACGCAGCCGCTGCCCGCTTTGACCATATAGGGCACCACAAAGTGGCACATATGGAACGCGCTGATCAGGTTGGTTTCCAGCACGGCCATGTACTTTTCACGGGGCAGATTGCAGAAGGCAGCGTTGTTGGTCACACCGGCATTATTGACCAGCACATCAATTTTTTCGCCGAAGGCGGAGACGGCCGCCTCTACCAGCTTTTCACAGTCCTCGTATTTGGAGACGTCGGCCTGCACCGCCACGCCTTCCACGCCGTAATTCTCCTTCAGTTTGGCAATCACCGCTTCCACCAATGCCTTGGAACTGTCGGAACGGTAGTTGATCACCACGTTATAGCCCATTTCGCCCAGTTTCATCGCCATGGCTTCGCCGATTCCACGGGAGCCGCCGGTGATAATTGCAGTTTGCATTCGGAACACTCCTTTGTTATAATAAAAATCATTCATTCGCCGGTGGCGGATGGCCGCTCCGACGTGTGTTAAAATCATAACACAGTTTTCTCCCCTTGTCCCATTGCACTTTTGGCAAAGTGTCAATACCGGCCCCAAAAAATGCTGTTTTACAGGAGGTATCTCCATGGCTGCCGAAACCACCCGCATCCGCCTGGCCACAGGGCTGTACGCCCTGTTGGAGAAAAAAGCACTGCATCACATCAGCGTGCGGGATATTGCCCGGGAGAGCGGACTGACCCGGCAGGTATTCTACCGGTACTTTCACACCCGGGATGACCTGGTGCGGTGGATTTACCTGCAGGATTTTTCCGCCGCCTTCTCCGATTGCGATACCACCGACTGGGATGACATGGTTCTGCGCATGATGATGGCCCTGCAGAAACGGCGGGATTTCTACCGGCGGCTGGTGCGCTCGGCGGAGGACTACACCTTCTACCACATTATGCGCACCTATACCGATGGATTGTACCGGCGTATTCTTTGCTTTTCCACAGGGCAGGCGCCGAACCCCGAAACGGATTTTCTGCTGCAGCTTTACAGCGGCGGCGGGATCGAGATGTCCATCGCCTGGGTACGGGAGGGAATGCGTATTCCGCCCGAAACCCTGCGGGCCTGGCTGCTGGCGGGAATGCCGGAGCGGCTGCGCGCAGGATTGACCGGCTTTTCCTTCCCCACCGCGTTAATCTCCGCCGGAGAATCGGAGAATCTGCCGTAATCCCTTTTCCCCGGTAAATCCCCTGCATACATAAAACCGCCTCCGGCCTGCAAGTCTTCCTCTGCAGGCCGAAGGCGGTTTTCTTATCCGCATATGCAAGTTTCATTTTCCCCGGCGGTGGTTATCTCTCCGTTTCGGTATCTTTCAAAATCCGCAGAATAAAGTCCGTTTTTCCACGGGTATAGGCTTCCCGGTCCCCCGGATGTTCCCGGACCAGCCTTTCCTTTAATTGAGCGTATTCCCGCGCGATAAGGGGATTTCCACACAAACAGCGGCAGAACCGCACTTTTTCCTCAAATTCTCCGCTGTTTGCATCATAACAGTGAATATGGCGCAGGGAGAGACCGCCGGGCGCGCTGCGCAGAACAAACAGCCAGTGTCCGTCCCGGCCCTCTGATCCACAGCTCTCGTATCCGGCCGCTTCCATCGCGGGGATATCCATCCGGGCCATATCAAAAAGCTGTACCGCCATATCCAGAATGGGCTTGGCGCACAGCCCCGGCACCGCGGTGCTGCCGATATGGCACACCCGCTTTACATTGCCGCCCCACAGGGCACGAATCTGTTTTTCCGTCTGCCTGGCTTCCTGTTCCCACTGCTCCCGGTGCGGCAGCAGGCGCACCTTTCCTTTTTCTACGCCCTCCATAGGATCCCCCTATATCTGGCCACCGGCCAGCGGCGCCGGGCGCAGCGTACTGCTGCTTAAATCGAGAATCATCGCGATGCACAGGCAGTAAAACGCCTGTGTTTCATTTTCCGGCAGGGTGATTCCGTATGCCATCTGCCCGTTTTTCACCGTCAGGCCGTGGGTCATCAGCACTCTTCCGTCCCGGTCCGTCACATCAAAGCTGCGGGTCGCTGTGTCCCCGCGCACATGCCACAGCAGTCCCTGCAGCTGCAGCGCCGGGCGGTGCCCGATAAACCGCTTTAATACGGAGAAAACCTCTTTTCCCCCCACATAAACCCGGTAATATCCCATGGAATCCGACCCGATCCGCCGAAAGCACGCGGCCTCTTTTCCATCGGGACCGAATACCCCAAAGGTACCGCGCGGCCCCAGATACTGGCCGCACACGGTATACAGCCTCTCCCCGTCGCGGCCGTATACCTCAAACAGCCGGGACGGATCTTTGCTTTGTATCATCAGGATCTCCACGTTTGGTTCTCCTTTCCCCTTTTTCGCACTGTGTTTCCGGTTCAGGTGGGATCGGAAACCGGCGGCAGAAACAACAGCAGCTCCTGCGGCTGATGGATCAGATTTTCGGCCCCGTGTTCCTTCAAAAAGGTTTGGTCGCGGAATCCCCATGTACAGGACACACAGGCAATTCCGGCATTTCGGGCCGTATCGATATCCACATCCGAGTCACCCACATACAGCGTGCCCTCGGGGCGGCTCCCCAGCTCCTCCATGGCGGCCAACACGGCATCGGGGGCCGGCTTGCGGCGCACCCCCTCGCGCTCTCCCACGGCAACCGGGATCTGCTGCCCGAAGAACTTCTCACACAGCGACTTTACGGCAAAATCAGCCTTATTGGAGATAATCCCCATGCGGATTCCCTTTTTCCGCAGGGCATCGAGCAGCTCCATAATTCCCGGATACGCGCAGGTTTCATCCAGGCAGTGTACCGCATAATGCTCTTTAAAGGCCTCCAATGTCTCGGCAAAGCGGGGGTTTTCCTTTCCCCCGGGGATGGACCGGGCGATCAGGTTCCCGATTCCATTGCCCACAAAGCGGCGCACCTCATCCAGCGTGTGCGGGGCAAAGCCCATCTTCTCCATGGCCGCATTGGTGCTGTTGGTCAAATCCTGCAGGGTATCCAGCAGCGTACCGTCCAGGTCAAATAATACCGTATCCACTTCTGCTCGCATTCTTTCTCTCCTTCGCACAAAAACCCGCCATCTCTGGCGGGTTTTGATCCGTTTATCCGCGGATCTGGGTCTCTTCCTCTTCTTCGTACTTCCACAGCCAGTCGATTCCCGCCTGTACGCTCCCTTTGGCTGTTTCCGATACCTCCCACAGGGTGCTCTCCATCAGCACCACCGGGGTAATGGGGGAACATTCGTATTCTTCCAGCAAATTCATATCCACCCGGCAGATCAAATCCCCGGCCTGCACCTCTTCGCCCTGCCGTACCCGCGGGGCAAACCCGCGCTCGCCGATTTTGACCGTATCCAGTCCGATATGGACAAATACCTCGGCCCCATCACGGCTGCGGATGGAGAAAGCATGGCCATCCGGGGCCATATAACTGACCACCCCGTCCAGCGGGGCCAGCACCTCGCCCTGGGTCATCCACACGGCCGCGCCCATTCCCATGGCTCCCTGGGAAAACGCGGTATCCGGAACCTCCTCCAGCGGGACAACCTCCCCGCTGACCGGTGCCCAAATCTGCCGGCTTTCCGGCAGATTTTCTTCTTTTCTTCGATTCCAAAACATACGAGTTACCCCTTTCCGGGTAAAGCATTCCCAATTATGCTGTTATTCTATCACACTTCTCTGTTTATTTCCACCCCCTCTTTTTCTGCTTTTCAAGGAACCGCCGGTGCGGTATAATAGAGAAAATACAGGTACAGGAGGCAATATGATGCATAATCACGAAAACATCCTTGTGATGCTGCCCACAGAGGAATCCGAGCGCGAGGCTTTCCGGCAGGCGGCGCCGGCCGCTTCGTTTACATTCTGCCGGCCGGAGGAGGCCACCCGGGAGCAGATTCTGCAGGCGGATATTCTCTTCGGCTCGCCCCGCATTGATATCATCCGGGAAAACAAAAAGCTGCGCTGGATGCAGAGCAATGCCGCCGGTCCCGATGCCTATCTGGCGCCGGGTGTTCTGCCCGAGGGGTGCATTCTGACTAATGCCAGCGGCAGTTACGGGCTGGCCATTTCCGAGCATATGCTGGGCATGCTGCTGATGCTGATCAAACGGCTGCACACCTACCGCGACAGCCAGCACCGCCACGAGTGGAAAAGCCAGGGCAATGTGACCAGCATTTATGGCGCTGCCGTACTGGTGCTGGGGATGGGGGATATTGGCAGTGAATTTGCCAAGCGCTGCAAGGCGCTGGGCGCCCATGTGATCGCTGTGCGCCGGCAGGACACCCACAAGCCGGAGTATGTGGACGAGCTGCATCTGATGGGGGATCTGGACGAGCTGCTGCCGCGGGCCGACGTGGTGGCCATTACTCTGCCGGGCACGAAAGAGACCGCCGGTCTGTTCGATGACGCCCGTTTTGCCCGCATGAAGCCGGGCTCCGTCATCCTGAACGTGGGCCGCGGCACCATCATTGATACCGATGCCTTGTGCCGCGCCCTTCTCAGCGGGCATTTGTCCGGTGCCGGGCTGGATGTGACCGACCCCGAACCCCTGCCGGACGACAGCCCCCTGTGGGATATCCCCTCGGCACTGATCACCCCGCATATCAGCGGCTTTTTCCACCTGCGCGAAACCCTGACCCGGATTCTGAAGCTGAGCGTGCAGAACCTGACCCGCTGGGAAAACGATGAACCCCTGCTCAATCAAATGGACCGCCAGACCGGGTATCGCCGTGCCGAAAGCCGGAACATCCAGAAAGACACCCTTTGATTTTGCGGAAAGAGTTTTTCGGAGTCAGAAAACAGCTTCCCCGGACCGCGTAAATCCCGCTGCCCGGGGAAGTGCCAAAGTGGCCGGCAGTAAAAACTGCCGGCCACTTTTTTCAGAAATGGACCTCCACGGTCTGATTGAAAATGGGATCCGCTCCCCAGTCGTTTCTGTCATAGATGGTCAGCAGGAACCGGATTTCTTCCACATCCGCAATGCCCGCTTCCTCAAGATCATCCTCATTCCAGCATATGCTGGTGCTGTAACAGGTTTGCTGTGTCAGCACGGTGGCCCAGTAGGGGTCGATCTCCACTCCATTGACATAGACTTCATCAATGGAAACCATCCATTCTTTGTCCGTATGGTTCTCCAGGAACACCAGCAGTTCAAAGCCGAACAGGCTCTCTGGATCGCTGCCGGTTGCTGTCATCGAGACGCCGTCCACATCGGTCAGTACCTGATCCCCGGGCCCCGGCGTGCGAATGTAAGGCTGATCGGCTTCCTTTCCCTTGGGATAGAGATCGATCCATTCGCCCTCAATCCAGTCCTCCATCCAGTCATCCGGATTATAGGCCTCCATTTTCAGGGAGATACGGGTAATCTCGGTAATCCCGTACTTTTTGATATCCGCACTCATCCACTCAATGGAATCCGTCACGGTTTCACCCGGCGCCACCTGGATAGCAAACAGGTTCATTACCTGGCATCCATTCAGGTTACCCTGTTCCAGTGACACCACGAGTTTTTTCTCCGAGCGGTTGACGATTTTCACATTCAGCCCATAGCCCCAGCTGCTGTTCGGCTCCTCGCCCAGCACCTCCACATACAGTTCCTCTGTATCCATTAGCACGGTACCCGCCAATACGCCGTCTGCCTGGGCAACATTTTCCTGTGTACCGGGCTGGCTGTTCTCACTGCTGGATCCGCCGGGCGTCAGAAAACCGCCCGAATTCTCCCCGGTTTCCCAACTGGAGGGGGCGCCTCCCTGCGGGTTTGCTCCGCCCTGCCCCTGGGACAGAAAAAACCACACCAGTACCGCCACAGCAGCCAGCAGAACCACGCCGCCAATGACCAGTCCGATGATCAGCCCCTTGGAGTTGCCCTTTTTCACCTTTTCGCCCGTGGGCTCCGGAATCGGGACATAGGGCGGCGGGGCACCTTTGGGCAGCGGATCCGGCTCGCTGTCAGTGGATCCCTCACAAGGGACCGGAACCGGCGGATACGCAGCCGTGGGATCCCCGTGATAAGCCTGTCCGGCCGAAGCCGTCCCTTCCGGCGGCATTTCCTGTGCCTCAATCCCCTGATTCGGGGCTTCCTCCTCAACGCGCGCCCCGCAGGACGAGCAGAATTTTGTGCCCTCCTTCAGTTCGTGGCCGCAATTCATACAAAACATAGGCTTCCCCCTCTTTCCAGAAATTCTTTTTTTATATTATAAAGGATGAAGCCGCCTTTTGTACAGGAGTTTTGATAGCATTTGGAATCGTATGATGATCTAAAAATTGTTCCCACCGGCTTTTCCAGGGAAATCATTCAAAATAGAAGGAGTCCTTTTTCCTTATGGAAGAACGGCCGCTTGGTACAATCATAAGAAGGCCCCGGATCTTCACAATCCGGGGCCTCTTTTATGCCTTGATTCATACAGAATCAGAATGATCGTTTACGCCGTCCTTTTTGGGGGCCGGCCTGTTCGGCTCATTACTTGCCGTTATGGCCAAACATCTTGCTTCTGAAAACGAAGAGGCACAGCAGAGCGCCGCCGCTCACCAGCAGGAGTGTCATCCACAGGGCAATCGGAGTGCCGTCACCGGCTTCCACGGGGGGCACCGGGACATCGTCATTGGTCACCGTATAGGTGTTGGTCGCCTGATCAAACGTGATCGACGCCGTAAATCCATCGGGAACATTTTCCTCGGCAACCGTGTACTGGCCGTCAGCGGGAACCGTCCACGTATAGGTCCAGTCGTTCTCTTCATTCAGCTCAGCCGTTGCACAGGTCTGGCCGTTATTCAGCAGGGTGATGGTGACCGAATCGGCCGCCTTGCCGCCGTCATCCAGTTTCCACTCTTTGACTACGGTGATATCGGTGACCTTTTCCCAGGCGGCATAGGCCACGGTGTAGTTCTCCGTCAGGGCCGTGTCAAAGTCAAAAGGCTGCGTGCCCTCGGGATCCGCATACCAGCCGACAAAACGGTATCCCTCGCAGGTGGGATCCGTCTCCGGGGCCGAAACACTATCGCCATAAGAGAGAGTCAGCTGATCCTCGGGCATACCGGCGACCTCGGCCTCAATATTGGCATCAAAGGCCAGCCCTACCAGCGGGGCATATACATACGTGCCCGCGCAGTCGAAGCTGTTGGGATGTTCCTCGGTATTGTCCGTATAATCCGCGCACACATCCGTGCAGGAGAAGGCCAGAATGCCGTAGTTATCGGGCGTAGCAGCCGCTCTTACTTCACCGGCGGACCAGTCGTACTTGTGGTGCGCCAGCTGTGCGCTGGTAAACAATGCGATATACGGCGAACCCTTGGCCGTAATCACATCCTTGTCCACATCCGCGTCCTCCCACAGGTCCGCGTCATTGCTCTGTACGCTCTGCCCTTCCGTGTTCCCACGGGGGTACGGGCTGACTACGGTATTGTCGTCCTTGCTGACAACATTGGAATTGATAAACAGAACATGGGAATCCGTCGAGAAGCTCTCGGTCTGCGTGGCCCCTGTCAGAACAGCAGCCGTTTTGCTCTTCAGAAGCCCAGAGGTCAGATCCTGGCCCAGGTCATTCAGATCGGCCGCGATGATCGTCGAATTCTCGGTGACAACGTTTCCTGTTCTGCCCACTGCACCGAGCCAGGCATCCTCGCAGTCCGTCAGCGTCAGGGTGTGCGAATTCAGCCACACATCGCCGGCCGAATAGCTGAGCATCTTTTCGCCGTTGCAGCGGATATCGACGTCACAGTCTGTAAACGAGGAATCCTTCGACTGAATATACAGGCCCGCATAGCCGTTGTGCAGGATTTCCACCGTGGAATCTTCCATTTCAAAGCCGATCAGGGACAGGCCATGGCCGCCGCGGTTGCCGTTAATCTTGAAGGTGGAACCATCCACGATCCAGTAACCGGAGTTGCAGGCATTACCGGCATTATTGCAAACGATAATATGCGAATCATCCGTCACATAGATATTTACATTGTTAATGGCAAAGCCGCCGCCCGCGTTATCACTGAAATCAATGGTGGAATTGTTGATAAAAATCGCGTCATATCCCGTGCGCGCATCGCCGGAATAGAAGGCGTTGACATTGCCGCCGCCCGCAAAGCGCTTCATGCCGGTAGCAGTCATGGTGCTGTCATTCAGGGTCAGCACCGAATTTTTATACATGGCATAGCTCCAGCCGCCGGTGTTGCCGGTGGTCTGAATGGCCGTGCCGTTAAAGGTTACATTGGCCGAACCGTACAGGCCCATGAACTGCCCCTGCCAATCGGTACCGGTAACCGAACCGCCGTTCACATAGATTTCTTCACCGAAGAACTGGATGCAGGCATTATTACCGGAGGTGCTGTTGCACGCTCCGTTTGCGGCGGTAAACGTGCAGTTTTCAAACGTGACATACTCCCCGATCCCCAGTTTGGTCTTCGATTCACCGATATAGCCCACGCCGGAGCCAGCCGTGATAAACATGGTTTGTCCGGAGAGAGCAAAGGTGCAGTTTGTCAACGTGATGGGGTTCTCTTTTGTGCCCGTGATGGCCAGTGCTTTCCCATCATCCACGTTGTACAGCTTGTTCGATATACTCTCGGTGATCGTGTTGACACCGTTTGTCAGCTCCGCCTCTGTGAGGGGTTCCTCTGCAAAGGCTGCAATGGGCACCAACGTGCACATCATGACAAGGCAGAGCAACAGGCTGAAAATCCGCTTTTTCATTTTCTCATCGCTCCTTTTGGGAAATTTTTATATTCTGTTTTGATCCCACTTTCGCAAAGCAGATCAGCGAAAGCCGGTTTTCCCGCAATTTTTGCCGGCGGCCCTTTTACCGTCCAGGGTTTGCCGCACAGGCCTCTGTTCCTAAAAAACACGATTCTCTTCCGTTTGGAATATTTTTTTATTTTACGACTAAAATGTAATCACAATATGAACAATGTGAAAATTTGTTCTAGTCTTTTGCGTTTCCCGCCGGAAGAAAGGACGGTTTTTCTTTCCCCAAAGAGTGGATCCGTGGAAAAAGGGAGGAAGCTTTTTCCCATTTTACGCCCATTTTTCCGCGAAAGATGTTTGATTATGGAGAATATTTTGGAGAACATTTTATAGTATACAACAACTTTCCATTGTTATCAATAACATATTTTTAGATTTTTCCTTTACTCCCATAAGTTGTTACACTAAAATAAACGGAGGAAGTACAACATGGTAAAGAATCTGAAAAAACTGCGGCTTCGAAAGGGACTGAGCCAACAGCGGCTTGCCGATATCATCGGGGTCAGCCAGCAGTCTGTAAATAAATACGAAAATCACAGCATCGAGCCCGATATTGATACCCTGATCTCTTTTGCGAATTTTTTCCACACCTCGGTGGATTATCTGGTGGGCCACACGGATATCGACCATATTATTGAAAATGTCAATCATTATGATCTGAATCAGGACGAGGCTCTGCTGCTGGACGGCTACCGAAAGCTGACGGATGCCGAAAAGGAGAGCATTCAGCTTGTGATTGACAATTACAATAAAAAGGAAAATTCCGATTTATAAACGGGTTTCCCCAAAAACAAAAGGACGGCGCAGAGGGTTTTCTTCCTCTGTGCCGTCCTTTTCTTTCCGTTTTCTACCGGTGCTGTTCCGTGGTCCGGTACCGTGCTTTACCTCTTTCCAAACAGGCCGCCCAGCTTGCTGCCCAACTGATCCAGATTGATTTTGGCCTTGATTCCCTCGACCAGCTGATTGAGCTGTTCATTGGGCAGATCCACCCCCAGCAGCTTCTCCACTACCGATACCGGGTCCTTCTGAAACTCGGCCCCCAGCTTTGGATCCTGCTGCACCTTGCTGACGATCTCCTCGATTTTTCCCTTGATATCCATCTCTGTTCCTCCTGTAAAAACCGGCGGTGCCGGCTGGTTTTTTCTATTCGTATTATACCGGGGAATATGTACAGCCGCAAGGGAAAAACGTTTTCCCGGTGTCTTTTTGTCGAAAAAGAGAATTTCTTCGGGGCCTTTCGTGCCGTATCTTGTCAAATAATGTCTCTTTTCCTCAACAGGGTTGACGAAATAGCTGCTTCATAGTAAAATCAAATTGGTAATTCTCCCAAAATCTCTTGGAAAGAGAGGCATATAAAATTGAAATATGGTATTTTTAAAGCAGATCCTCTGCTGAAAAATTATGAAGCGGATTTCGATCTGCGCATGAACAACTATCACCGGAAAAAGAATGAACTGCTCGCACCTGGTCAAACCCTGGCCGATTTTTCCAACGGTTCTCTGTTTTTCGGCTTTCACCGGGAAAACGGCGGCTGGTATTACCGCGAATGGGCGCCGGCGGCCGAGGCCATGTATCTCACCGGGGACTTTAACGGGTGGGACCGCCACGCCTGTCCCCTTCAGCGAAAGGAAAACGGGGTGTTCGAGGTGTTCCTCCCCGGAGAGCACGCCCTGCAGGACGGACAGCGCGTGATGGCCATTGTGGTCCACAACGGCCAGGAGCTGGACCGCATCCCGCTGTATGCCACGCGGGTCATTCAGGACCCGGTGACCACCGGCTGGAGCGCCGCCATCTACGATCCCGCGCAGCCCTTTATCTGGAGCGATGAGGGATTTACCCCGGAAAAGACCCTGTACATCTACGAGTGCCACATCGGCATGGCGCAGGAAGAACCGTGTGTGGGCACCTACCGCCAGTTTACCGAAAAAATCCTGCCCCGAATCCGAAATCTGGGGTACAACACCATTCAGATCATGGCAATTATGGAGCATCCGTATTACGCCTCATTCGGGTATCAGGTCACCAATTTCTTCGCCGCTTCCTCCCGGTTCGGCACCCCGGAGGAATTAAAAGAGCTGATCAATACGGCCCACCATATGGGGATCGCCGTCCTGCTGGACGTCGTCCATTCCCATGCTTCGAAAAACACCCGGGAGGGCATCAACGAGTTCGACGGCACTTCCTACCAGTTCTTCCACGCGGGCGGGCGCGGCGAGCACCCCGCCTGGAATACCAAGGTATTTGATTACGAGAAAAACGAGGTGCTCCACTTCCTGCTGTCCAACCTGAAATACTGGCAGACCGAGTATCATTTCGACGGATTCCGGTTTGACGGGGTTACCTCGATGCTGTACAACGACCACGGCCTTGGCACTTCGTTCGGAAACTATGACCAGTATTTCTCCATGAATACCGATACGGCGGCGGTCACCTATCTGCAATTGGCCAATGAAATGGTCCGGCAGGTCAATCCCCACGCCATTACCATCGCCGAGGATACCTCGGCCATGCCCGGGCTGTGCCTGCCCATTGACCAGGGGGGCATCGGGTTTGACTACCGTCTGGCAATGGGCGAGCCCGATATGTGGATCAAGCTGCTGAAGGAAACCCGGGATGACGACTGGGATATGGGAAAAATCTGGTATGAGCTGACTGGGCGCCGCCCCAAAGAAAAGGTAATCGGCTACTGCGAATCCCACGACCAGGCGCTGGTGGGGGACAAGACCATTATGTTCCGGCTGTGCGACAAAGAGATGTACTGGGCGATGGACCGCCAGAGCCAGAGCATGATTATCGACCGGGGCATGGCCCTGCACAAGCTGATCCGTCTGTTGACCATGAGCCTGGGCGGCGAGGGATATCTTACCTTTATGGGCAATGAATTTGGCCACCCCGAGTGGATCGACTTCCCCCGGGAGGGCAACGGCTGGAGCTATCACTACTGCCGCCGGCAGTGGAGTTTGGCGGACAACCCCAATCTGAAATATTCCTATCTCAATGAATTTGAAAAAGCCATGATTGCCCTGGCGCGCAGCACCCGCCTGCTGACCGGCAAGACCCACAACCTGTGGATCCACCAGGGGGACAAGGTGCTGATGTATCAGCGCGGAAAAGCGGTGTTCGCCTTTAACTTCGATCCCTCGCGCTCCTTCAGCGGGTATTTCGTCCCCGTGCGGGAGGAAGGGGAATATCAGGTATTGCTGTCTTCGGATGACGGCCGCTTTGGCGGACAGAACCGGATCTCCACCACCCAGGTATACCGCGCCGTCCGTCAGGGGGACGGGCGCATCGGTTTCCAGATCTATCTGCCCAGCCGCACGGCGCTGGTTTTGCAGAAAAAGCCCGCCCGGCGCAAAAAATCAAAAGCATAAACCGGCGGTCATTCCCCCATGGGCTTTTGCCGGGCTCGATAGATTCTCAAAACGGACAAAAAGGACAGAGGGACCCGTTCCCCCTGTCCTTTTTCCTGTGGTTCCGCTTTCCTCACCACAGTCCGGCGGCCGGATTTGTTTTCTTTCCTCCGTCGGTGTGCATATACACGTTCATGTAGGAAACCCCGTCCTTTTCGTACACCCATTCAAAGCAGGGCAGGCATTCTGCTTTCCGGTTTTCCTTAAAGTTGTTGCTCTTCAGATACTCCAAAATCCGCTGATAGCCATGGGGAATGCGGTCAAAAGCGGCCTGGAAGGGATCCCGGATGGTGATCACCGCATAATCGGCCGCGTCCTGTCCGGCGATCTCCACTCCCGGACAGGTGGGTTCAAAGCCCTCCGGCAGTACCCAGGCCGCCGCATATCCCCGCAGGCCAAACCGGTTTTTCTGCTCGGGGGACAGGAACGGGAAGTCCCATCCGATCCGCCGGGGCTGGTAGCCGGGATACTCCAGCAGGCCGCTGCGCTGTGCCCAGCGGTCCATATAGCCGTTCACGTCATCCTCCGGCTGGGGGCTGATGATCACATACCGCGCCATACGGAAGGCCGGCACCCGCACGATCTCAACCGGGGAATAGATTCCCTCCC
>JBJEQH010000014.1:0-4899 GCA_051881655.1 Candidatus Heritagella sp.
CGTCCTTCTCCCCGGGGGCGTTCGCCCCCGCGTCCTCTTCCTTCTTTTTCTCGCCCATTCCGGGGAAAATATTCTGCAAAAACGTGGGGAAGTTGACGGCGCCGCCGGGCGAAAACTCGTCCTCTCCCTCCTCGTCGTCGTTTTCCATATCCTCCGGATTCATCAGCCCGGCCATCTCGTCGGCCATGGATTCAATCTGATCCTCCGTAATTCCCATCTTCTCCATCAGGTCGTTCACCGGCTTGATGCCCAGCTCTTTGGCGCACAGCAGGCACAGGCCCTGGGGCTCGCTGCTGCTCATATTCTGGGTGATAAACACCACTGCCGGCCGCTTGTGGCAGCGGGAGCAAAGTACCATATTGTTACTCAAATTGGATTCCCTCATTTCCGGCCGGAAATTTTTCTTCGCCCTCCGGCCTTACGAAACAGGCGGCAGCGGCCCCTGCCCAAAACGGCGTGCCGCTGCAAATCATCATTCTTTCTTTCCTGCGTGCAGCTCATTCATCAGATCCAGCTGATCCGCCGCACTGTCCGACCGCATGGTGTCGATAAAAATCCGCGCGTACTCATACAGGGCATACAGCATCAATACCGCCGTAATCCCCAGCAGGCAATAGGAAACGGTCAGCGAGACCGTATTATGCATATGCAGAATTCCCTCCATCACCACAATGGTACCCGCCGACAGATAGAAGAAAATCGTGCCGACTTTCCCATACCACTTGGCGGCGGCCGGGCGCTTTTTCTTTTTCAGCAGGACACACGCCCCCGCCAGCATCAGCAATTCCTTGAGGATAAAAATGGACAGCACCGGAACCAGGATGGGGTATTTAATCCCCAAGCAGACCGCCACGGTCGCCTGTGTCAGTTTATCCGCCAACGGATCCAGCATTTTGCCAAGTTCTGTCACCTGATTAAACCGCCGGGCGATCATTCCGTCAAAACAATCGCTCAGGCCCGAAATGGCCAGCATCAGGGCGGCCCACAAAATTTCCCCCTGCAGGAAGAAAATCGCAAACGGGGGGATCACCGCAATCCGGATCACCGACAGCAGGTTGGGAACCGTCCAGTTCGGGTGTTTTTCTCTCATGCTCCTCATCTCTTTTTCCCTCTTTTTTATCAGAATTCTCCCGGCCCGGTTTTCACTTCTCACCGGACGTCAGGGGAATCATGCTCTCCACCGTCTGATAAACGGCCGACTGCTCCACCGTCGAGCGGAACCCCGGGTTCTGGTCATCGGGCGTGGCCGTTATCCACAGCTGCAGCACCAGACAGGCCAGCACACAGAAAACCGCACCCTGCAGAAGGCCCGCCGCAGCCCCCAGCAGACTGTCGATCTGCCGCAGCAGGGGAAGACGGAAAATCTGCCCGATCACCCGGGCCAGAATGGAAACCACAATGCCGAAAATCACCATCAGCACCACCACGGCCACCATGCGCAGCAGCTGGATCATTACCGGGCTGATCACGGCCTCGGCGGTTATCACGGCCCCTTCGCCGCCCTGGGCCAGAATTCCGGCCAGCGCGGGCACGGTAACCCCATTGTCCTGCAGCAGCCGGGAAGCCCAGTCGGGCAGCGCGGCCAGCACATCCTGGGCCGCGGCCTGGCTGTTGGCCGTCCCCACCGCTTCCTGCAGGGACTGCATCAGCGACGGCTGGAAAAAGCTGCTGTACACCCACTGGGCCACCACGCCGCTGAGCCCGACGGCCAGCACCACGGCGGCAATCGTGCCGATCAGCCCCACCAGGGATTTGGCAAACCCCCGGTGAATCCCAATGGCCAGGAACAGAAAGATGCATACAATCAAAATCCCATCAAGCAAATAAGGCATATCTTTGTCTCCTTTTTCTTCGGATCGCCGCCGTTTTTTCGTGACAGTCCGGCTCTCACAGCAGGGCCGCACGGCCGGCTGCCAGGGTCAACGAATATTTTACCATATTCCGCCGGAAAAGTACAATCAACAATCCATAAGGGAAGTCTGAACTTTTTGTAAACACGCACCCACTTTTTACAGGTCCACGCGCCGCACTTCCCCATTTCCCAGCACGTACGCCGTACCGGCATTGCCCAGCGCAATGGCCCGGGCATCGCTTCCGGCCGGCCGTTCCGCCGTTTTGTCCCCCGTACCGGAGAGATAGGTGCGGATGGTTCCCTCGGTTAAAACCGCCAGCGTCGTTCCGCTGCTGTCAACCGACAGCACCGCTTCCCCCAGGGAAAAACGGGTGACGGGGGAATCGCCGCCGTCGAATTCCACAATCTCGCTGCCGCCGGAATACGAGGCAACGGCCAGTACCATGCGGTCCCCGTGCAGGGAGGCATCCTGCAGTGTGCCGTTGTACACATATTCACTGGGCTCCTGCGCCCCAAAGGCCAGGGTCAGGGCACTGCGGTCCCCCACGGCACACACACGGCCCGCACCGAACGAAACCGCGTACAGGCAGTTGTCCCGGCTCTCAAAAACCGAAACCGGATTGCTCTCTGAAAAATCAAACAGATACAGCCGCGATAAAAGCGCCCCGTCTGAAGCGGTCACGGCCGTCACCGCCCCCTGGCTGCCGTCCTCCGACAGGGCCACCGCCGTCACCCGCGCATCCACAAAGCGGTACCGGTACTGCTTCGAGCCGTCCTCCAGATAAACGGTCAGTTCGCTGGCGTAGTCCTGTGAACCGGTTGCCACCGCCCAGCGGCCGCTCTCGGATACCGCTGCCGCGTAAATCTTCTCGTCCGTCTGTCCCTTCTTCAGGGTCTTCTGGGTGGTCACAATCCGGTAGCTGGTTCCCCCCAGATCATATACCAGGTACCGGCCCCCGGCCTCGCACAGAACAGGGTAGCGGCAGCTGTGCTGCGACGCCGTCAGTTCCTTGGCCGTGGAATTCCACACAATCAGCTCGGTATCGCTGACCACGGCGGGCTGGTTCCCGCTGGCCAGCAGATTTTTCTTCTCCACATTCCGGCCCGTCACCGGGGCGGGAAAGCCGCCGCCGTCGCCGGTGCCCATAATCTGGGTCTGCGCCCAGTTCCAGAACCCCTCCAGCGAGATGTTCTCCCGGTTCACCCACAGGGTCAGCCCCACCACGCACACCAGCAGAATCACCGCAATGCGGTACACAAAACGGGGGACCCGCCGTTTTGGCTTGTGGTCGCCGAACAGATCCAGATCTTCTTCCACCGGGATCTGCGCGGCGGGTTCTTTTTTCTTCTTTTCCCCGGCCACCGGCTCACTCCCCCTTTTCCTCCGGCAGAATCAAATCCGCCGGATCATAAAACACCCGGTTCAGATACAGCCCGCAGGCCGGCGCCGTGGGCCCGGCTTTCCGCCGGTCCTTCGCCTGCAGAATGCGGGGCATCTCCTCCGGGGTGAACTTTCTCTCGGCCACCCGCAGCATGGTTCCCACCAGAATGCGGACCATATTGTACAAAAAGCCGTCCGCTGCCACGGTATAGATCACTTTCTCGCCCTCCCGCCGCCAATGGGAAGCCGTGACCGTGCGGGTCATGTCCCCGCGGTCCCGGCTGTCGGTGGTGCAGAACGACGTAAAATCATGGGGCCCCACAAAATGGGCCGCCGCCCGGTTGAGCTGCTCTATGTCCAGCGGATACCAGTAGTGCAGCGCCCGGTCCCGCAGAAAAGGGGAGCGCACCGGGGAATTCCAGATCACATATTCATATTCCTTTCCCACGCAGGAATACCGCGCATGAAAGGACAGCGGTACCTCCCGGCAGGAGAGAACGGCCATATCCGGCGGCAGAAAGTGGTTCAGCGCCGCCTGCAGCCGCTGGCAGGGAATCGGATGCCCGGTCTTCATGCTCACACAAAAGCAGTGGGCGTGCACCCCCGTGTCGGTGCGGCTGCAGCCCTTGATATCGGGCTTTTGCTGCAGCACCTTTTCGATGGCCTCCTGCAGCACCTGCTGCACGGCCACGGCATTTTCCTGGATCTGCCAGCCGTGGTACCCGGCGCCGTCGTAGCACAGGGTGAGAAGCAAATTGCGCACAGCGTCCGTCCCCCTTTCCTTGGTAAACTCTCACATCCAAACCGGCAGCAGCAGGTTCCCCGCGACCACCGCCGCCATCACCAGGGCCACCACCGCACAGGCCCAAAGATCCACGCGCCCCACATGGAGCTGGCGCATCTTCGTAACCCGCGGGCTGATGCCGTAACAGCGACACTCCATGGCCATGGCCAGATCATACGCCCGGCGGAACGCCGAGACAAACAGCGGAATCAAAACCGGCACCATCGCCTTCACCCGCTGGATCACGCCGCCGCTCTCCAAATCGGCGCCCCGCGCCTTCTGGGCGCTCATGATCTTGTCGGTCTCCTCCAGCAGGGTGGGTACAAACCGCAGCGCGATGGTCATCATCATGGCGATATCATGCACCGGAACCTTCAGCTTTTTCAGCGGCCGCAGCAGCCGCTCCAGCGCATCGGTCAGCTGGGTGGGGCTGGTGGTAAAGGTGAGGATGGCGCTGCACACGATCAGGGTGCTGATGCGCACCGCCACAAAAATGGCGCGGCGGATACCGTCCACCGTAATCCGCATAAAGCCCCACTGCAGCACCGGATCCCCGGAGCCGTAGAAAAGATTCAGCACCGAGGTGAACAGCACCACGAACAAAATGGCCTTCAAGCTTTTTCCGTACATGCGAAGCGGCACCCCGGACAGGCACATGGAGACAAAAACCAGCGCCACAATCAGCCCCAGGCTGGTAAAGGTGGAGGCCACAAAAATAAACACAATGGTGCACAGCACCAGCAGAATTTTCACACGCGGATCCATCCGGTGCAGAACCGAGCGGCCGGGGTAAAACTGGCCCAGCGTAATATCACGCAGCATCAGTCCGCACCCCCTTTCCCGCACAGGGCAAGCAGTTCCTCCAGCGCCTGCTCCACGGTC
>JBJEQH010000015.1:0-4812 GCA_051881655.1 Candidatus Heritagella sp.
ACTTTGCATATGTTATGCCCGGTGCAGTTGGTTTCTACTGGGTGATTTCCACCATTACCACCATGTTGGCCACTGTTGTCACCAATAAATTCTTCAGCCAGCAGCATTTGATTGCGAAGATGGAGGCCCAGCGGGCCGCACTTCGTTATCAGGAGGAGGCAGCCGTGAAAGAACTTCCCCTGCCGGTGCAGCGCCAGCTGAGAGAAAAGGCTGAGGCGGCCAAAGCGGCAGTGAAGAATCCCCAGGGAAACAAAAAGAGCGAGAGCACCAAAAAGCCGTCTTCTAAGAAGAAAGCAAGCGACAATACGAACAGCAGCGCCTATTTGGGGAGCAAGAAATAAACAGGTTGCAGATAAGGACTCAATCTAGGGAACAAAGATGTTCAGTGCGGAGGAATCAAAAATGGTAAGAGAAGCAATTGCTACCGGCGAGACCGTTGAGCAGGCTTTTGAAAACGCCTGCGTGCAGCTGGGTGTAGAAACCGTAGAGGCGGAATTTGAGGTTTTAGAGCTGCCCGAGAAGAAAAAATTGGGATTGTTTGGAGGAAAGCTTGCGAAAGTGCGCGCTTACATCCAGTCCTCTCCGGCGCAGGCCGCGGCGGACTATCTGCAGGATCTGCTGCAGAAAATGGGCCTGGAAAATGTGGAGATCTCCATCCACGAGGAAAAGGATGAAGAGGGCACCCAGAATGGCGCTCTGCTGACACTGTCGGGAGATGATATCGGTTTTGTGATCGGTCATCGTGGAGAGACGCTGGATGCGCTGCAGTACCTGGCCGGACTGGTGGCCAACCACGTGGACGAGGGGTACTATCGCATTACTCTGGATATTGGAAACTACCGCGAAAAGCGCAAGGAAACGCTGGAAGCCCTGGGCAGAAAGATCGCGCTGAAGGCGGTCAAGATCGGGCGCAACTATCCCCTCGAGCCCATGAATCCATACGAGCGCCGTATCATTCACACGGCGGTGCAGGAAGTGGAGGGAGCCAAGAGCTGGAGCGAGGGTGAGGATATCGCCCGCCATGTGGTGATCGGCCCGGTGGATGGAGAACGTCCCCAGCGCCACGGCGGCTACAATAACCGTGGTCCGCGCCGTTCCGGCGGCCGCGGCGGGTACAATAATAACCGCGACCGCGGCGGGTATCGCCGTGACCGCAGCGACCGGCCCCGTCCTACCCGGACGGAGAACGAAGCTCCGGCGCGTCCCAAGGTGGATTCCGGCAGCACGGCGCTGTATGGGCGCATTGAAGTGAAGAAATAAGCGAAAGCGGCCCCCGGCCGTTTCACAGGAAGGGCCTTTCCGTATGGGAAAAGGCCCTTTTTGCTGGGGGATTTTTTTTAAGGATTGCCCGGGAAAACCGGAGAAAGGGCGGGAATATCCATGCAGAACACGGCCATTGCAGCCATTTCAACAGCACAGGCCCCCGGTGGAATTGGGGTGATCCGCCTTTCCGGTGAAGGGGCGCCCCAAATTGCCGACCGGGTATTTGTCAGCCACATGGGGACTTTGGAGCAGGCGCCGGGCTACACGGCCCTTTATGGGAAAATTGTGGATGAAAACGGGGAGAAACTGGACGAGGCGGTAGCCCTGCGCTTTTGCGCGCCGCACAGTTTTACCGGCGAGGACGTGGTGGAGTTCTCCTGCCACGGCGGGCTGGTGATTCTGCAGCGTGTGCTGGCGGCGGTATTGGCGGCGGGGGCGCGGCCGGCCGGGCCGGGAGAGTTCACCCGCCGGGCCTTCTGCAACGGGAAAATGGATTTGACCGAGGCGGAGGCCGTGATGCAGATGATCTCCGCCCGGGGGACCCAGGCGGCCCGCGCAGCCCTTTCGGGGCACGACGGCGCTCTCAGCCGGCGGATCGGCGGTATCCGGCAGCGGCTGCTTAAGGTGGCTTCCCATCTGGCGGCCTGGGCCGATTACCCCGATGACGATATTCCCCAGGTGACGGATGATTTTCTGAAGGAAAACCTGTGCGCCGTTCAGCAGGAGCTGCAGCAGCTGCTGTGGACGTTTGACGCGGGGCGCGTCCTGCGGGAAGGGGTGGATACCGTGATCGTGGGGCGGCCCAATGCGGGAAAATCCACGCTGATGAATCGCCTGACCGGAACCCAGCGCAGTATTGTCACCGAAATTGCCGGTACCACCCGCGATGTGGTGGAGGAAACGGTGCAGCTGGGGCAGGTGCTGCTGCGGCTGAGCGATACGGCGGGCATCCGCGATACGGACGACCCGGTGGAGAAAATCGGGGTGCAGCGCGCCCGGGAGAAATTCGCCCAGGCCGAGCTGATTCTGATGGTCTTCGACGCTTCGCAGGAGCTGAACGATGAGGACCGGCAGCTGATGGCGATGAGCGAGGGGCTGCCCCATGTGGCCGTGGTGAATAAGACCGATCTGTGTGAAAGAATCGACAAAAAGTATATTGAATCAAAAAATCAACATATTGTATATATTTCTGCCCGGTCTGGTGAGGGGATGCAGCGATTGGAGCAGGAGATTCTGCGGGTGCTGCACGCAGCTGAGCTGAACCCCGGCGAGGGAATTTTGTATACCGAGCGGCAGCGGCAGGATGCTTCCCGCTGCCTGTCCGCCGTAGAGGAAGCCCAGGGGGCATTACAATCCGGTATGACGCTGGACGCGGTGACGGTTTCGGTGGAAGCGGCCGTGGATGCGCTGTTGGAGCTGACCGGTGAGCGGGCGACCACGGCGGTGGTGGACGAGGTATTCGCCCATTTCTGCGTGGGAAAATGATCCGGAGAAGACGGATGGGAATGTTTTAGAGAGAAGAGGAACGATGGATGTACGACGCGGGAACCTATGAAATTGCGGTCATCGGTGCCGGTCATGCCGGAATCGAGGCCGCTTTGAGCGCGGCCCGGCTGGGGTGCCGCACAGTGATGTTCACCATCAATATGGATGCCGTGGGCAACTGCCCCTGCAATCCCAGCATTGGGGGCACCGCCAAGGGCCATCTGGTGCGGGAGATCGACGCGCTGGGCGGCGAGATGGGAAAGACCACCGACGCCTGCTTTATTCAAAGCCGGATGCTCAACCTGGGGAAAGGACCGGCGGTTCACTCGCTGCGCGCTCAGATCGACCGGCGGGAATACAGCCGGATTATGAAGCAGAAATGCGAGCAGCAGGAGAATCTGGAACTGAAGCAGGCGGAGGTGACGGATCTGACCCGCTGTGAAAACGGGGAATGGTGGGTGGATACCCGTATGCACGCCCGGTATACCGTCAAGGCGGTCATCCTGGCCACCGGCACGTTTTTGGGCGGCCGGGTTTTTGTGGGGGATGCCTCCTATGAGAGCGGGCCGGACGGGATGTTCCCGGCCTCTTTCCTGACGGAATCGCTGAAAAAATTGGGGCTATCCCTGCGCCGGTTTAAAACGGGAACTCCGGCGCGGGTGCTGCGCCGCAGTATTGATTTTTCCTGTTTGGAGGAACAGAAAGGGGACGACCCGGTGATCCCGTTTTCCTATGAGACGGAGGATCCTGGCCCCAACCGCGCGGTGTGCCATGTGAGCTGGACCAATGAGGAGACCCACCGGATTATCCGGGAGAACCTGCACCGATCGCCCCTGTATGCCGGGATGATCGAGGGGGTGGGGCCCCGGTACTGCCCCAGCATCGAGGATAAGGTGGTGCGTTTTGCCGATAAACCGCGGCATCAGCTGTTTATCGAACCGTGTGGGCTGGATACGGAGGAGATGTATCTGCAGGGAATGTCGTCCTCCCTGCCGGAGGATGTGCAGCTGGCATTTTACCGCTCAATTAAAGGGCTTGAGAAGGTGTCGATTATGCGCAGCGCCTATGCTATCGAGTACGATTGTGTGGACCCCACCCAGATGCAGGCGACACTGGAGTTCACCGATTGGCCGGGACTATACGGCGCCGGGCAGTTCAACGGCAGTTCCGGCTATGAGGAGGCCGCCGCCCAGGGGTTGGTGGCGGGGATCAATGCGGCCCGGAAAATTCAGGGGAAAACCCCCGTGATCCTCTCCCGTTCCGGCTCGTACATTGGCACGCTGGTGGATGATCTGATCACCAAGGGTGTGTCGGATCCGTACCGTATGATGACCAGCCGGTCGGAATACCGGCTGGTGCTGCGGCAGGATAATGCCGATGAGCGGTTGACCCCTATCGGCCGCGAGATCGGGTTGATTGGGGACGAACGGTGGGAGAAATTCTGCCGCAAGGAGGAAGCGAAAAAGCAGGAGGAAAAGCGCGCCCGCGAGACTGTTCTGGCGCCCAGTGGGGAACTGAATGCGATTTTGACCGGCTGCGGCACGACCCCGGTGACCACCGGGGTACATCTGAGTGATCTGTTAAAGCGGCCGCAGATTTCTTACCGCGATCTGGCACCGGTGGACCCCACCCGGCCGGCGGGGATCAGCGATGCGGTGCTGGAGAATGTGGAGATTGAACTGAAATACGAGGGGTATATCCGCCGGCAGAAGGCGGATATTCAGGAAATGCGCCGGTTGGAACGGCAGATTCTGCCCCATGGGTTGGATTATGGTTCCATTGACGGGCTGCGTATGGAGGCAAGGGAGAAGCTGTCGCGCATCCGTCCCCAGAACATCGGGCAGGCCGGTCGGATTTCCGGGGTCAGCCCGGCGGATATATCGGTGCTGCTGATTTATCTGGGGAGAAACGGAAAGAACAAGGAGGAGGCGGAAGAATGATCCGAATGGATGAGAGACTTTGTACTCTTCTGCAGGAGCAGGCACAGAAATACGGCGTCCCGCTGTCGGAAAATCAGCTGCAGCAGTTTGATAGGTACATGGATTTGCTCCTGAGCTGGAATGA
>JBJEQH010000016.1:0-4767 GCA_051881655.1 Candidatus Heritagella sp.
ACACCGGCACAACCTTCAGATACAGTTCGTTCCAGATCAGGCCCACGGTTACGCCTGCGAGAACGGCCGGGAAGAAGAAAATAGAACGGAAACCGGTACGGAAGGGAATTTTCTGGTTCATCAGCAGTGCCAGGCACAGAGAAATGACCAGAACACCAACTACCAGGCAGACCAGATACTTCAGGTTGAAGGTAAGGGCCTGCATAAAGTCCTTATCCTGGAACAGCTTGACATAGTTGTCAAAGCCGACAAAATCATACGTCAGGGACAGGCCGGACCAGTTGGTAAAGCTGTAGTAGACACCCATGAACATGGGTACAACGAAGAAAGTTACATAAAGGATCAAAACCGGAAGAGTGAAGAGATAATGCACATGGACCGAATGGTGCAGAGTGCTGGCTTTCTTCGGGGGACGAATGGTATCCGGTTTGACCGCTGCGGTTTTTGCGCTCATTGCCGCACCTCCGAATCTCTCAGATTAAAGAAAGGGCACCCGGTGCAGAGGCTGCCCGGGCGCCGCATACATCAGTGTTGAGGAATCAACGGGGACTTATTCAATTCCCGTTATAGCTTTAGCCGTTCGCTTCAGCGTAGTTGTCCTTGAACACCTGGGATACCGTAGCCAGCCAGCTCTGAACATCCTTGTCGATGATCAGGCCCTGAGTCTCAGCGCGGTAGTCGTCCTCATAGGTGCCGGGACGGGTGGTATTGGACAGAGTGCCGTTCGCATTGAACTGATCGATAACAGCCTTCGCATAGTCCAGCTTGGGTTCTACGCCATCAACACAAGAGGGAGAACCGTCGAGGTCAGAGTACAGCTGGGCGCCTTCTTTGGAGCCCATGTAAGCCAGGAACTCTTTTACCTGATCCGGATACTTAGAGTTGGTGGTACCAGCGATAGCCAGGTCAACACCCATGCTCTGCTTCGGATTGCCGTCGTCATTCGGAACGGGGAACATCGCAAAGTTGCCGTCGGGGTTGGAGCCCTTCAGAGAAGCAAAAACCCAAGAACCCTGCAGGAACATATAGCCCGTGCCGGTAGCAAAAGCGGAAGTAGCGGAGTCATAGCCGAGGGACAGGGTATCGCCATCGGAGTATTCACGCAGCTGAATCATCTTCTCAGCGGCATCGACGAGTACGGGATAATCCGCAAAGGTCTTGTCGGTGGTGCCAACTTCGTCATAAATCTGCTGCATGGTCATATCGCCCAGGCTCTTGCTATAGATGTTGCTCATGCACTGGTCAATCGTCCAGGTGTCTTTATCCGGCAGAACGAAAGCAACTTCGCCCTTGGACTTGATGTCCTCAGCGATGGCGATCATGTCGTCCCAGGTCTTGGGAATTTCATAACCGGCATCTTCGAACTTGTCAACATTGTACCATACGCCCATGAAGTTCAGAGCAACAGGCACGCAGTACAGCTTGCCGTCAACCTTAATCGGGTCGGCATAGTCGGGGTTCATGCCCTTGGCAAAATCTTCATTGGTGATGTCGATGATGCGGCCTTCCTTGCAGAAGGTAATAAACGTCGCGTTGCCGGGCCAGTGGGTCATCAGGTCAGGCAGGGTGTTGGAAGCAGCGCGGCTCATCAGAACCTGGCCGGCGTCCGCAACGTTGTTCTGCGTAACTTTGATGTTCTTGTGGCTCTTTTCGAACTCGGCAATAACAGCGTCGAACGTCTCAACGGCTTCGCGCTTCTGCTGGATGAATTCCAGTTCTACGGATTCGCCGTTCTCTTCACCGCCGCCCTGAGACTGGCTGTCTTCAGGCTTGCTGGTCTCCCCACCGGGCTGAGAACCAGAGCAAGCGCTGAGACTGGACAGAGCCAGCAGACCAGCGATCAAGCATGCTAAGATCTTTTTCATGTTCTTACAACTCCTTTGTTTGAATATGCCGGCGTCTTTTGTCGAAATAGCAGACGCAGCACTTAGAATGTATTTGTATGATACCAAAATGGGCAAAAAATGTGTATAAATATTTTGACTTTGGAAATATCAAATTGGTGACCTTCGCAAAAATCCCCCTTTCCCGTTAGCTTTCTTTCGCAAATTCGCACAGAAATGATAAAAAGGAGGGAAAGAGAGCCGGAAAACGGGATGCTTTACCGGCATTTTCAAAATGCCGGTTTTTGGCCTTCCCATGCGGTTTTCCACCTGTTTTTCCCGCACCGGGATCTGAATTTCCTCTCCCCCTTTTGCATCGAAAAAAGAAGAGCGCCCTGCCCGAAAAGGAGGCAGAGCGCCGGTTTTCTGTTTATAGAATTTTTACAGTTTTACCTTTTTCGGGTTTTTGGGCCCGGCCCATTCGATAAAACGGTAGCTGTCCAGAATCTGGAAATACCGGGCCAGCCGCTCATAAAGCGGGTGGGCTTCTTCTCCGAATTCCGCTTCCACCTGTTTTCCCAACTCGATAATACTGGTTTTCCCATCCAGCAGGGGCCAGACAAAACTGCCCAGCTTATCCAGATGAATATAGCTGACCCGGGGCCGGCGGAACAGCACCTGGGCCAGACGGTTCGCCCAACCGGTATTGGCGATTTCCAGCGTGACCAGCCCCTTTTCATCCGTGCTCCACTGCAATGAGGAAGCACGCATGGGCACCTTTTCCAGATAGTTGGCCGGGATGACCGTTTTCTTCTTTTTCATAATTACAGCTCGGTCTCCTTACCCGGCTTCTCTTTCGGCTGCTTTCTCCACAGGCTGAATTTCAGCAGGCAGAGAATAATCAGGGCGAAAACCACCAGACTGCCGGTATTGGCTGCCCACTCGGGCAGGTTCAGCACGCCGGACAGATCCAGTAGCGAGCTGACGTTGAATACCGCCAGAACCGCCAGCAGGATTCCAACCAGGCCCTCGCCCGCGATCATACCGGAGCAGAACAGCACACCGTTGCTGATAACCGTCTTTTTCCGCTCGCTCTCCTTCATACGGTCAAAGAACAGACGGATCAGACCGCCCACCATGATGCAGGCGTTCAGCTGCACCGGCAGGTACACACCGATGGCAAAGGGCAGCACCGGGATGCCGATCAATTCGACCACCACTGCCAGGAAAACACCGATCAGGATCAAGCCCCACGGCAGGTTACCGTTCATAATTCCCTCGATGACCATTTTCATCAGCGTGGCCTGCGGAGCACCCAGCTCCTGCGTACCGAATCCCCAGGCGCTGTCCAGCAGGTACAGCGTGGCACCGATGGCCAGTGCAGAGGCAACCACGCCGATAATTTCACCGATCTGCTGCTTTTTGGGAGTAGCCCCCAACAGATAACCGGTTTTCAGATCCTGGGACGTATCGCCGGAAATGGCGGCCACAATACAGATAATCGAGCCGATAGCGATCGCCGCCTGCATACCGGAGGCGCCGGCCTCACCGGTCAGCTTCAGAATCAGGGTAGCAATCAGCAGCGTGGCGATTGCCATACCGGAAACCGGGTTATTGCTGCTGCCCACCAGCCCCACCATGCGGGAGGAGACCGTGGCAAAGAAGAATCCGAAAATTACCACGATGATGGCACCCACCAACGAAACCGGGATGGCTGGAATCAGCCAGACCGCCAGGGTCAGCACCAAAATGGCCAGCAGGACCAGCTTCATACTGAGATCCTGCGCGGTACGGGCTGTGCCGCCCTTTCCCCCGGCGGAGAGGCCCTTAACCGCATCACGGAAGGTACGCACGATCAGCGGCAGCGATTTGATCAGGCTGATCACACCACCGGCCGCCAGCGCACCGGCGCCGATATAACGGATGTAGGTACTCCAGATACCGGAGGCGCCGTTTTCGGCAAAAATCTCACCAATGGGGGCCGACCCGGGATACAGCGTCAGACTGCTGCCGAAAATCACAATCATGGGGATCAGCACCAGCCAGCTGACCACGCCGCCGGCAAACATATACGACGAGATGCGGGGGCCGCAGATATACCCCACGCTCATCACAGCGGGATAAATCTGGGTACCGATGGCGCCGGGATACGTTTTGGCCGTACCGGACAGCGTTACCTCTCCGGGAACTGCCTTCAGTCCGTCAATAAGAAATTTGAAAAACGCGGCGAAGCCCATACCGGCGAACACCGAGGAGGCATTGGCGCCGCCCTCTTCCCCGGCCAGCATCACTTCCGCACAGGCCTGTCCTTCCGGATAAGGAAGAACCCCATGCTCGCGCACAATCAGGGCATTGCGCAGCGGCACCATGAAGAAAACGCCCAGCAGGCCGCCGATCAGAGCGATCAGGGTAATCTCCAGCAGATTGGGCTTTTCCATCACGCCGTCGCGCGCCCACAAAAACAGGGCCGGCAGCGTGAAAATGGCACCAGCCGCCAGCGACTCACCGGCGGAACCGATGGTCTGAACGATATTGCTCTCCAGAATGGAGTTTTTGCGCATGATCACACGGATCACACCCATGGCGATCACGGCTGCCGGGATCGAGGCCGACACCGTCATCCCTACACGAAGGCCCAGATAGGCATTCGCGGCGCCGAATACAACCGCCAGAAGAACCCCCATGATGACCGACGTAACCGTCAGCTCCGGGGTAATTTTACTGGCAGGAATATACGGCTGAAATTCCTGTTTTTTGTCCATTGTTTCATTCCTTCTCCCTATATTTTTTGCCTGGCACCACGCTCTGCCAGACAGGTATGCCTTATACTTTTACCATGTTTTCTTATTTTCGTCAAGGAAAAAGGGCATTTCTGCCTTTATTTGAATTAAAAATCAAGAGAGAAGTGAATTTGCCCCGTAAAACCCCGTAAAAACAAGCAAAT
>JBJEQH010000017.1:0-4761 GCA_051881655.1 Candidatus Heritagella sp.
GGATCGCGGGCGATGGTATCAAAATGGCCGCCGATCACGGTGCACACGCCGTGGGCCTCGATATCCGATTCGGCAATCAGGTAAAAGCCCATCTCGCTGCACATCTGGGGGAACCAGGGGGCGTTGGGATAATGACTGGTGCGCACGGCATTGATGTTGTGCTGTTTCATCAGGACCAGATCCCGCCGGGCCTGCTCCCGGCTGATGGTGTAGCCGGTCACGGGGTCGCTGTCGTGGCGGTTCACCCCGCGAAAACGGATGGGTACGCCGTTGAGCTCCACGATGCCGTCCCGCACGGCGATCTCCCGGATGCCCACCTTCTGGGCGATCACTTCCTCCGGGGTGGAGAGCAGCAGGGTGTACTGCACCGGGTTTTCGGCGTTCCACAGAACGGGATCGGTGACGGAAAAGACGGCCGATCCGTCCGTTACCGGGCGGGAGAACAGCATCTGCCCATCGGGCGCGAGCAGGGCGGCCGTTACCGCCGGATTCCCCACACACTGCACCGAGACGGAGACGGTGCCGGGCAGCGCGGTGCGCACGGTAAAATCGCGCACGAAATCCCGGGGACGGAACAGCAGAAACACATCCCGGAAAATGCCGCTCATGCGCAGCTTGTCCTGATCCTCCAGATAGCTGCCGAAGCACCACTTTACCACCAGCACGCACAGCTGGTTTTCGCCCTCCCGCAGGAAATCGGTCACATCAAATTCCGTGGGGCTGTGCGAAACCTGGCTGTAGCCGAGGAACAGGCCGTTCAGCCACACATAAAAACCGGCGTCCACCCCCTCGAAATTTAAATAGCAGCGCTCGCCGGGCGCCGGGGTTGGCGGAGTGAATGTGCGCAGGTACAGCCCGCAGGGGTTCTCCTGCGGCACATAGGGCGGATCAAAGGGGAACGGATAGCGGATGTTGGTGTACTGATGGCGGTCGTAGCCCAGCGTCTGCCAGCAGGAGGGAACCGGAATCTGGTCGAAATCCGTCTCCGTCTGCAATAAGGTGCCGTCCTCGGACAGAACCTCGTCAAAGCTGTCAAAATAGCGGAACAGCCAGGTTCCGTTCAGGGACAAAACCCGCGAGGAGGTTCCCTCCAGGGCTTCCTCCCGGGTGCGGGCGGGCACATAATAGGCGCGGCTCTCCTCTGCCCCCGGGTGCAGAAGAGAAGGATTTTCGTGCAGTTTTTCAAATTCCACAGAAAAGACCCCTTTCCATGATCGGTTCCAAAACACAGGGCGCGGGAAACGGTTTTTCCTTGACATTCCCGCTGAATTGCCCTACCATGACTATTATAAAAGAAGAAGTGCCGAAAGAACAGGGGGTATTTTCTCTTTTTTTAGCAAAATCACCCCTGAAAACCAAAAAGTACGGCTGGGAAGAGGAAAAAGGAGCGGAATATGACAGGAATCATCGCGGCCCTTCTGTATGGGGTCATTTGCTTTTTTGCGGGGAGGAAAATCGCCGGGGAAAAGCCGGAGGTCCGTTTTCAAAAAACGGTTTTCTGGTGCCTGCTGGCGGCGGGCCTTCTCTTCCGGGTGGTGCTGGGCCTTTTTACCGTGGGGTATGAAAACGACCTGAATACCTTCAAGGCCTGGGGCATGATCGTGCGCAATCAGGGAATGAGCAACGTGTATTATAACGACAGCCTGTTCCTCGATTACCCGCCCGGCTACCTGTACATTCTGACCGCGCTGGACGGATTGCGCAGTGCGCTGGGTATCGGCAGTGATACGGCGCTGTACACGCTGATGGTAAAGCTGCCCTCGATTTTGGCGGATCTGGGGTGCGGCGGGATGCTGTACACGCTGGCGGCGCCGAAAACCGGCAGGCGGTTGGCGCTGTTTTTTATGACCGTGTATCTCTTCTGCCCGGCGGTGTGGATTAACTCGGCGGTATGGGGGCAGGCGGACGGCTTCTGCCTGCTGATTGTGCTGCTGTCGCTGTGGCTGCTGCTGCGGGAGAAGTACCCGCTGTGCGGCCTTGTGTACGGCTTTGCCCTTTTGCTCAAGCCCCAGATGCTGCTGCTGGCGCCGGTTTTCCTGTTCTTTGTGGGAAAGAAGCGGTGCTGGCGCGCCCTGTGGCAGGGGATGGGGTGTGCGGTTCTCAGCCTGCTGCTGCTCAGCGCTCCCTTTACCCGGAATTTTGATTACGGCACCCTGCTGGGGCAGTATCTCGAGACCATGGGTTCGTACCCCTATTTCAGTTTGAATGCCTGCAATCTGTATACCCTGCTGGGGATGAACTGGACGGCGCTGAGCACGGCGACCGCCTGGGTGCAGACGGCGCTGACCTATGGCCCGATGGTGCTGCTGGCAGTGGGCGGATGGTGGATATACCGCCGGGCGCAGCAGGAGGGGGCGCTGTTCGCGGTGGGGGCCCTGATTCTGGCGGGTTTCTATCAGTTCACCGTGATGATGCACGAGCGCTACCTGTTCCCGGCGCTGCTGCTTTTGCTGATGGCGGCGGTGGCTGCCATGGACCGGCGGCTGTTTGGAACCTTTTTGGGCACGGCCGGTGTGCATGCGGCCAACCTGATCTATGTGCTGGAAAACCAGACCACTTTTCCCGATGCCTGGGATCCGGTGCTGCTGGTGTTCTCATTTTTGCAGCTGCTGCTGTTCCTTTTGCAGGTGTATCAGACCGTGGATATCTTTGTGCGGGGGCATACGGTGCCGCTGACCCCCCAAAAAAAGGAGAGCCCCCCGGCGCAGGGGTGGCTGCCCGGTTCATTGCCCGGGCGGGAAGAGGAAGCGCGGATGAAGCGGCACGACTGGGGCCTGATGCTGGCGGTTACGGGGCTGTACGCCTGCGTGGCGTTCTGGTGTTTGGGCAGCCGGGAGATGCCGGTTTCCTGCTGGGCGCCGCAGGAGGGCGAGACGGTGGTGCTGCAGCTGGACTCTCCTGCCCGCACCATGCGGTATTTGCCGGGGCTGGTGGTGGATACCCCGGGGGAGCGCTCGCGCACCGGGATGGACGGCAGCCTGTCGGTCTCGGTGGACGGCCTGGTGTGGAGCGAGGGGTATACCCCCGAAGGGGACTCGCTGTACACCTGGCAGGATTTGTCCTATGACGGGGATTTCTCGTATGTGAAAATTACGGCCAATACCCGGAATCTGGTGATCAGCGAGCTGAGTTTTCTGAATGCGGAGGGCGAGCCGGTCTCCTATACCATCCAATACGGCGGGGAGGGGGCCCAGGCCCTATGCGATGAGGCGAAGTGGGTGCCGGATTCGCCCACCTGGTACGATTCCATGTATTTTGACGAGGTGTACCATGCCCGCACGGCCTACGAGCACCTGTTGGGGGCCGAGCCGTACGAGAACACCCACCCAACCCTGGGCAAGCTGCTGATCGCGGCGGGCATCGCCCTGTTCGGCATGAACCCGTTTGGCTGGCGGTTTATGGGAGCCCTGTTCGGGGTGGCCATGCTGCCGCTTCTCTACCACATGACCAAAAGGCTGACCCGCTCCAGCCTGGGGGCGTTTTTGGCGGTGTTCCTGTTCGCCTTTGATTTCATGCACTTCACGCAGACGCGGATCGCCACCATTGATACCTATGCGGTGTTCTTCACCCTGCTGATGTTCGACGGGATGCTGTGCTTTTGGCAGCGGGATCTGCTGCACACGGCCCTTCCCCGCCTGCTGCGGCCGCTGGCCGTCTCCGGCGTAGGGCTGGGGCTGGGCGTGGCGGCCAAATGGAATACCGCCTATGGCGCGGTGGGACTGCTGGTGCTGTTTTTGTGGCACGTTGTCTCCTCGTACCGCTCGCTGACCCAGGCGTGGCAGCGGGTGTGGATGCAGCGGCGGTTGTGCAAAATCCTGCTGGCGTGCTGTGTGTTCTTTTTGCTGGTGCCGGCGGTGCTGTATGGGGCGGCCTTTCTGCCGGTGCTGTGCCTGCCGGGGCACAACCTGGGGGATTTCTGGGGCTATCAGGTGACCATGTTCTCCTACCACAGCGGGCTGCAGGCCACCCATGCCTTTTCCTCCTCCTGGTGGGAGTGGCCGGTGATGACGCGCCCGGTCTGGTACCACGTCACCCGCGCCCCTGCGGGGCAGGCGGGCACCCTGTGTACCATTGCCGCCATGGGCTCGCCGCTTTTGTGGTGGGGCGGGCTGCCGGCCATGGGATATGCGGTCTGGGCGGCGGTGCGCGATCATGACCGGCGGGCGCGGTTTCTGCTGGTGGGCTTTGCCTCCTGCTACCTGCCGTGGATGCTTATTTCCCGGCTGACCTTTTTGTACCACTATTTCCCCTGCGTGCCGTTTTTGGCCATGGCCATGGGGCTGTGGGTGCAGCGCATATTCGAACAGCCCGGCAAAAGGGGCTGCCGCCTGGTGTTCCCCGCCCTGTCCAGCCGGAACGTGGCGGGGTGGCGCCGCCTCTGCCAGCGGTGGACCGTGGGACATATGGTGACTGCGGGGCTGTGCGTGCTGTCGCTGGGCTTTTTCCTCCTGTTCTGGCCGGTTCTCTCGGGCAGCTGCGCGGATGAATCGTATATCCGGTGGCTGCAATGGCTGCCCGGCTGGTATTTTGGTGCATAATATATCATCAAAAGGCGGCCCGCATGGCTTTCGTGCGGGCCGCCCTTTTTGGCGGAAAGAATAAAAATCCAATCACATTTTTGTAAATAGTAGGGAAAATATGGAATATTTCTTGAAAAGAAATAAAGCGTGATTCGAACATGATAAAATACAAATAACAAAAAATGGAAGATAAACTATTTGTCTTCCGAAAGCAAAAACAGGAGGGGAAAATCATGAAAAA
>JBJEQH010000018.1:0-4751 GCA_051881655.1 Candidatus Heritagella sp.
CATCGGTCACGCGCATAAACGTAATGCCGCCCCGGCGGATCTCCACCGTAATGGTACTGGCCCCGGCATCCACCGCATTTTCGGTCAGTTCCTTAATCACCGAGGCCGGCCGGTCCACCACCTCACCGGCGGCAATCAGCTCGGCTGTCTGCTTATCCAGCACATGAATCTTTCCCATGGTTCCTCCTTTCCCGTCTACAGGCGAATTTCATACAGGGCATCCACCAGCCCCAGCGAGGGAATTTCGGCAATGCCCGCATAGGAAAACCCCATTTTCTCGTACACAGCGCGCAGTTTCGGCTGGGCTGCCCGGCAGGCCAGCCGCAGAAAGCACTTGCCCTCCTGGCGCGCTTTTTCCACGCAGAACCGCAAAAGCGCTTGGGCCGCCCCTTTTCCGGCGTATTCCTCCCGGCAGGCAAGCTTATGCACATACAAAGCGGGCTCCTCTTCATAGCCCCGCCAGAACAGCGGATCGGTCTCGGTTATGTAGCAGACCGCCGCCGCTTTTCCCCGGTGCAGCGCCATATATCCGGAAGGATCCCCGGCAAAAACGATCTCCGGCTGCAGCAGCTCCTCTTTCCACTGGTGGATTCCCTTTTTCTCCATGCGGAGGTTGGCGTTTTGAAGCACACGGCTATATTCCCGCCGGTCCTCCTGGGTCAATACGGGGACAATGGTATAGGTATAGAAATAGGCTTCTCTCATTTTTTCTTGCCGGCGGAATGGGTGCCCTGGGCCTTGGCGCGGATCTCTGCCCGATGGGCCTTTTCTTTCTCGGCACGGCGGCTGGCAGCCGCATCACTGATTCTCGGGATCGCTACTCCGAGCAAAGAGGAAACCAGCATAAAAATCAGGCCGGACACCTGCATAATCAGGGCCTCGGTAAATCCCACATCCAGAATATCCGGTTGGAAAGCCGTGGCAATAAAATAGGTAATCAGCGACAGCCCCGCAGAGAACTGCTGGCAGAAAATTGCAATGGCCCCATTCTGTGCCTCTTCCGGAATCAGGCCGAACTGCCAGATGAACAAAAGAAGAGATACAAGGCCGATCCAGTTCTGCACAAGCCAGCCCCAGACGGGATGGGACAGCTTGGACACAATATTTTTGCTGATGAAAAACCACAGCAGCAGCTGAACAACCGGAACGATGACAAACAGCAGCTGCAGCAGGACCATCGTGCCCGGCAGATACCGGGGTACCAGGTTGTACGTCAGACCGATCAGTATCGGGATCAGCCCGGCGCAGGCCGTTTTAATCCATCCATTGGTGCTTGAAGGGGTAAAGTGACGGGAAACAAAGCTCATAATTCTTCTCCTTACCGGGCCAGGCGGCTCAATTCATACAAAAGGTTCATACATTCGATCGGGGTCAATGCGTTAACATCCACACTTTTCAGCCGGCGGAGGATCTCCCCTTCGGCCGGAGAGGACAAAACCAGCTGCTCCTGTCCGGGATCCGGCGGCAGATCCTTTTTATGGCTGCCGGGAACGGCCGGAGCGGCGGATTCCAGCTTTTTCAAAATCTGCCGGGCGCGGCGCACCACCTTGTCCGGCACCCCGGCCAGACGGGCCACTTCGATGCCAAAGCTGTCATCGGCCCCGCCGGGAACAATCCGGCGCAGGAAGGTAATGTCCTCGCCGTGCTTTCGCACCGCGATGTTGTAATTCTTCACGCCCTGTATTTTCTCTTCCATCACGGTCAGTTCGTGATAGTGCGTGGCAAACATGGTTTTGGCGCCCAGCGTTTTGGGATCGGCCGCATACTCCAGCACGGCCTGGGCGATGCTCATGCCGTCAAAGGTGGAGGTACCCCGTCCGATTTCATCCAGAATCAGCAGACTGTGGCAGGTGGCATGGCGCAGAATCTCCGCCACTTCCGTCATTTCCACCATAAAGGTGGACTGTCCGGCGGCCAGATCGTCCGAAGCCCCCACCCGGGTGAAGATACTGTCCACAATGCCGATCTGTGCGTAGGAGGCCGGCACAAAAGAGCCGATCTGCGCCATCAGAACAATCAGCGCGGTCTGGCGCATATAGGTCGATTTTCCCGCCATATTGGGGCCGGTGATAATGGCCACCCGGTTATCCCCCTCGTCCAGCGTGACATCGTTGGGGACAAAGGGCGCCCCTTCCAGCAGACACTCGACCACCGGATGGCGGCTGTCCCGCAGAATCAGCTTGCCGGACAAATTCACCTGGGGCCGCACATAACTGTGACGGACAGCTGTTCTGGCCAGAGAAGCCAGCACATCCAGCTGGGCCACCGCATGGGCCGTGCGCTGGACCCGGTTCATCTCATCCGACACGCGCCGCCGCACCTCGTCGAACAGGCGGCCCTCCAGCATCACCGACCGCTCGCCGGCGCCCAGAATCCGGCTCTCCAGCTGCTTGAGCTCCTCGGTGACAAACCGCTCCCCGTTTGTCAGGGTCTGGCGGCGGATGTAATCCGCCGGCACCATGTTCTTAAAGGAATTGGATACCTCGATGTAATACCCGAAAACCCGGTTATATCCGATTTTCAGCTTGGGGATTCCGGTGCGTTCCCGCTCGCGCTTCTCCACATCGGCCAGCAGCTCTTTGCCGCCGTTCATATCGCCGCGCAGGGCGTCCAGCTCTTCGCTGTATCCTTTGCGGATAATCCCGCCCTCCCGGATGGAAAAAGGAGGATCCTCCTCAATCGCCCGGTCGATCAGATCGGTTATGTCCAAAAGCTCATCCAGTTCTTCCCGCAGCTTCTGCAAAAGCGCCGCCTGACAGGGCGCCAAGCTCTGCTTCAGCGCCGGAATTTTCAGAAGAGCCGACCACAGCGACCGCAGCTCGCGCCCGTTGGCACTGCCGTACACGATGCGCGTGAGAATCCGCTCCAGATCATAAATCCCGTTGAGCCCATCCTGCAGGGTGTCCAGCAGCTCGGCATTCTGCACCAGTTCCTCCACCGCGTTCTGCCGACGGGTAATCCCCCCGGGGGAGAGCAGCGGCTGTTCGATCCAGGTGCGCAACAGCCGTTTCCCCATGGCGGTGCAGGTGTGGTCCAGCACCCATAGAAGGGATCCCTTTTTCTCTTTGGTGCGCATGGTCTCGCACAATTCCAGATTATACCGGGTGTTGCCGTCCAGCTGCATATACTGGGCGTCCTCAAACAGAGAGAGGGTATTCATCCGCTCCAGTCCGACGCGCTGGGTCTGCTGCAGGTACAGCAGCATCACACCGGCCGCCCGGCAGACCGTGCGGGCGGGCAAGTCGCCGTCCTCCATATGGAACTGCTGCTTTACCCGCGTCAGGCAGCTCTCCTCGGGCTCTTCCTCCCCCTGCTCAATGGCGGCATGGAACTTGTCCCGGCAGATTTTGCACAGCTCCTCCCGGCGGGAGAATTGCCCGCTGAGCAGGATCTCGCTGGGGGAAAACCGCCCCAGCTCATTGACAATGGCCAGAAGAAGGTCCTCTCCCCGCAGTTCGATGGCTCTCGCTTCTCCCGTGGAGATATCGGCAAAGCAGCAGCCTGCCGCCTGCTCCTGCAGATACAAACTGCACAGATAATTGTTGCGCCCTTCCTCCAGCATACTGTTTTCCAGCACCGTGCCGGGGGTGACCACGCGGATGATATCGCGCTTAACCAGCCCCTTGGCAAGGGCGGGATCCTCCAATTGCTCGCAGATCGCCACTTTATATCCGCGGCTGACCAGGCGGGCCAGATAGCTCTCGTAGCTGTGGAACGGAATGCCGCACATGGGCGCCCGCTCGGAAAGGCCGCAGTCCCGGCCGGTCAGGGTCAGCTCCAGTTCCCGGGATACCAGTTTGGCATCGTCGAAAAACATCTCGTAAAAATCCCCCAACCGGAAAAACAGGATCGTATCGGGGTACTGCTCTTTGATTTTAAAATACTGCTGCATCATCGGGGAGAGATCCTTTGCCATACCCCAATCGACCCCTTTCCTTTTTCTTCCCATAAAAAGGCTCTCTGCGGGACCGCCTTTTCGCTTCCTTTTATGGAGAAAAAGTGCAAACGCCTTGCGCCGTTTGCACTCCTGTTTTTTCGTTAATGACAGCCGCCGCAGGAAGCGCAGTTGCCGCTGCAGGAGGGCTGAACATCCGCCGTATCGGGATCCTCGCCCTGGGCACTGGCCTGCAGAATGGCCGTAATCCGCTGCATCACCGCGTCGAACTCATCCTTCGCTTCGTTATACGCGGCCATGTTCGCATTCTCCATAATGTCGTCATAGCAGTCGCGCAGTTCGATATTCAGGCGGCTGATCTTCTCCTGATCCACATTCTCCCCGTTGGAAGCATTGGCAAGATTCATGCGCTTGAGATTAAACTCGCCGATCATATCCTGCAGTACCGGGTCGTTGTCACAGGCATTCTGGGCTTTCATCAGCTTTTTAAAGGATTCCTCCTGCTGAATGGCATGGCCAAGGCTGCGGGTCATTTCAATAATATCCATATTCTCTTCTCCTCTTTTCTTCTGTTTTTTCTTTTATTATTGCAAGCTGTCTGCCGGCTGACCGCGCAGCATCCAGTTTCGGGCCTGCGTAATGGTTACCGGGCAGAATTGCCCAAGGAGAGCATCCTCTCCGGGGAATTCCACAATCACGCTGCCCTCGGTTCGCCCGCTGAGCAGCCCGTTTTTCTCATTGCGCTCTTCCACCAGAACGCGCACCGTCTGCCCCACCATCGAGGCACACCGGGCCGCCGCTATCTCCTCCTGGGTTTTCAGCAGCTGCCCCATCCACCGGGCTTTCTCCTCGTGGG
>JBJEQH010000019.1:0-4732 GCA_051881655.1 Candidatus Heritagella sp.
AAGGCAAGTGCGGCGCCTATACCATGCCGCGTTTTACCACGCCCGGTACCGGTAAGCTGAACCTGCGGGGCGTTCTGGAGGCGGCCAAGGAGATGAACCTTCCCTATGCAATTGTCGAGCAGGATTTCCAGTATCATCTGACCGAACTGGAGACACTGACCGGTGCCTATCTGAATATCAAGGAAACCGGTCTCCTCGATTGATCGTCTGAAAAGAAAAGCTGCTCTGTTTTTTTGAAAACAGGGCAGCTTTTTCTATAATGGTATGATTAACGGAGAAAGGACGCGTCGGACAGCTTGCGATAAGCCTGCGGCCTGCGGTATTTTTCACCCCATACGTTCTCCTGCCGCCAGGTGCGCAGAGCCTGAATGTCCAGATCCACACAGAAAATTCCCTCCTCCGTATCCCCGGCGCAGAACAACCGGTTCTCCCGGGGGCCATCGGGGCCGAAGACAAATGGGGTGAATATACACGACTGCCCCCATCCGGCGTCCGGATAGTTGGCCATGGCGATATCCACCATATTCTCAAACGCACGGGTGGACAGCTGGTTCAGGCGCGCCGGGTCAAAACCGCAGGCATTGGGGACCAGAATCACCTCGGCCCCCTGCAGCATCAGCTCCCGGGCGCTCTCCGGGAACTCCCGGTCAAAGCAGATCATCACGCCCACCCGGATCCCCTCAAAATCGCAGGTGAAAAACTGTTCCCCGCTTTCCATCAGAGCTTCCATGGAAAAATCACAGGTGTGTACTTTATCGTAGGTAAGAAGGATTTCCCCGTCTTTTCTCAGGAAAAAGGCGGTGTTGCGGGGCTTTTTCTCCCCCTGGGTCAGGGCGGTGACCACAGCGCCGACGTGGGATTCCCGGGCTGCCTGCTGCAGGGTGCGCAGGTAATCGCCGTCCCGCTCAATAGCCGAAGCGGCAAATTCCCGGCGCTCTTTCTCAAAACGGGGATCATAGGGATGATCGAAAACACCGGGGAAAGGCCCCTCGTAGCTGTGAGACCACAATTCCGGGAACAGAACCAGATCTGCGCCGTTTTGGGCCGCCTGATGGATGGCGGTGACGGCCCGGTGCAGGTTTTCCCGCCGGTTCTCCCAAAAGGTGCCGCAGGAACGCCCAGCGGCCCGCTGCTGAATCAGTGCGATGCGCAAATTTTCCGTCATCACTTTTCTCCCCTTATATACAAAAGAAGTTTCGATGAGCATTTCTGACCATAGCATACCAGAAAGGAAGGAAAGGTGCAAGGGAGAGAAACCGCGTTACCGGGAGGAAACCCCGACCTCTTCCCGATCCGGAGAAGCAGGCCGCCGAAAGAGGAGGAAAAACACGCCGAGAAGCAGGGCGCAGCTGATCCAAATGGCTTTTTCCCGTCCCCAGAGGCTGCCGGCCGCCCCAATGGCACACCCCAGCATAAAGAGGAAAATAATCGAAAAATACTGCGCGGCCCGGCGGCCATGGTCTTTATCCCGGGTGTGCAGATAGGTGAACAGATGGGCTGTTCCGCTGCGCAGATTGCCGGTGCACATGGTGGTGGCATACACGGCCCCCTCTACTTTCCGAAAGGCCTCGACCTGCAGGGAGCAGGAGAAGGAAATCAGTGTGGTTGCAAGAAAGTCCGCTATCTCGTGATGGGGAAGAAACCCCACAGCCAGCAGCAGAAAAATTTCCAGCAGCAGGACAAAATGCTGCCACTGGAACAGGCGGGACCGGGTTTTGACCCGCAGCAGATTGGAGAGGAGAACGCCCAGAAAAAAGGAAAAAACAGGAATGAAATACCGCAGGGCATTATGCAGATCCCCCTCCAACAGCCGCACAGCCAGCAGGGCCATGTTGCCGGTCTGGGCATTGGCGAAAACACCGCCGCGCACGATAAACGAATAGGTTTCCAGCACGCCGCCGGCGAGAGCCAGCAGGCAGCCGCATCCAAAGGATTCGGTGACAGGGGTAGAAGAATTCCGTTCTGTTTTCATCAAGCACCGCTCTTTCTCCACTATAATCAAGCAAAAATGGTTGCCCACAGGGACGTTTCTTATTATACTAAAAGAAATCCATTATGAAAAATGATTGTTTTTCATAATATCCATGAGAATTTAATATGGATAGGAGGGGGAATATGCCCCGTTTTGAGAATTACCGGATTTTTGAGGCGGTTTGCCGCACCGGCAGCTTCACCCGCGCCGCCGATTTTCTGGGGACCGGCCAACCCGCCGTATCGCGCAGTATAGCGGTTTTGGAGCAGGAGCTGGGATGCCGGCTGTTTTTGCGGCAAAAACAGGGGGTCACGCTCACCCCCGAGGGGGAACGGCTGTATACCCATGTCAAAGCGGCCTGCGAGGAGATCCGACGGGCGGAAGAGGAACTGCAGGAACAGCCCATCAGCGGAAGTGTGCGGATTGGCGCCAGCGAGACGGCCCTGCACAGTTTCCTTTTTCCCAAACTCCGCCGGTTTCAGGCTCTCTATCCCGGGATCCGGCTGCTGCTGCACAACGTGACAACGCCCAAAGCGGAAAAGGAACTGCAGAGTGGGGAGATCGACCTGGGGGTGGTTTCTTCTCCGGTACGGACGCCCCCTTCCATTGCCGTGCAAACGTTGGCTCCCTATCGGGAGATCCTGATCGCCGGAGAGAAGTACCGCAAACAGCCCGGCCGGATGCGGTCCCTGCGGGAGCTGACCGGAGGATCGGAGGGTGGAATTCCGTGGATCGGGATGGAAAGGGGCAGCATGACCGACCTTTTCTACCGGGAATGGTTTTCGAAAAACCACCTTGTTTACCGGCCGGAAATCGAGGTGGCCACGGTGGATATGATTCTCTCCATGGTACAGCAAGGGTTTGGAATTGGCTTTGTGCCGCTTTCTCTGGCGCAGGCTTCCCTGCAGGCGGGAAAGGTGTGGGAAATCCCCCTCTGTGAAAAGGTGCCGCAGCGGCAGATCTGCCTGCTGCAGAAAAAGGGAGCGCCGCTCTCCGGCCCGGCCCGACAGCTTTACCGGCTGATTCTGGAAAAACAGGAGGAATAAGCGGCTCCTTTTTTCACATACTCTCACCGGGAGGTGAGAGTATGCAGGAAAAAGGAAACACATCCAGCCGGGCAGAGGAGAAGGCGGAAAAAGCCGCTTCCATGCTTCGCACCCAGAACAAACGGGGAATTCCGTCGGATACCGACGGAAGCTATACCGGAGAGAGCCGGGACGGCACTATGCCGGTGCAGGACGCGGATGATCTGTAAAGCGCTAAAAAAGAACAGGCTCTTTTCTCCACGGGCAGAAAAGAGCCTGTTCTGTATAAATAACCGGAAATGCATGGGGAAATCCCCCCGCTGTATTGGAAAAGATGCAGTTTTTGCGCTTTATTCTTGCTTTTTGTTGGGGTAATGCTATAATGATATATACTGGGCGTATGCTCATAAAACGGATCCGCAGAAAAACCGAAACGGGGCGAAATGCGGCGCTTCAAAGGTTTTTCCGGGTTCTGGCACCATGAAAAAAGAGAAATTTGGAGGTAATCATTCAATGAAAAATGCAGCGAAGAAAATTACGGCCGCTCTGCTGGTTGTGGTCATGGTATTTGCTCTGGCAGCCTGCTCCGGCGGCAACGGCAGCAATGGCCCCGAAGGAAAGTACACGGTTTCGTCCCTCGAAGCGGACGGTATGAAGATTGATCCGGCCGCTCTGGGGATGGACACTTCTTCCATCTACATTCAGTTTAATGCTGACGGCACGGGCGAGTTGTCTGCCCTGGGTGAAAGCCAGGCCTTCACCTGGGAGGGCAACAAGATGACGGCTGATGGTGAGACGATCGAGTTCCAGTTCAGCGGAAATACCATTACCGTTGAAGAAGACGGCATGAAAATGGTCTTTACAAAATAAATTCCGGCTGATCTGTTTTCTTATCCTGAATCCCTGAGAACCGCATAGAGATAGGGCACATCCTGTTTGGGATGCGCCCTTTTTTCTTCCGGAAAAGGACCGGCACCATTTTTCCCGGGCTTTTTTCCCCGGAAAGCGGTATTCTTTTGGATAAAAGAGCGGAATTGCATAGGTAAAGGATCGCTTTTATCGGAATAGGAAGATCAAAAGAAAGGAAGGAAGTAGTATGAATGAAAAAGAGGTAGCCGAGATCCGCCGCCGTTTTCGGGCGGACAAAGGGAACATCACCCATGTGCGGGGCTGCTATGTCAACGAAAAGGGGGAAATTGTCTCCCAGTTTGACCAGTCATTGACCCTGATGCCCCAGGAGGAATCGGAAAAAGTCCTGACCGTACTGAAAAAAACACTGTCCGGCAGCGTGGGAAAGAATCTGGTGGATGTCAATTTTTCCACCCGGCAGGTGATCGACAGCCCTGAGCACGGGTTGCTGATGGCTCTGCGCCAGTCAAAACTGCAGGAGGACGAAACGATTCAGTCCTTTTATGAAAAGGTGATTGGCTGTCTGCATATCGAGGGAACCTACCTGATTCTGCTGGCCTGTGATACATATGATGTGCCCTATCGCGCCAAGGACGGGGAAAAAATGGAAGAAGCCTCGGACGAGGTATTCTCCTATGTGCTGTGCAGCATTTGCCCGGTAAAAACCAGCAAGCCGGCGCTGTGCTACTCCGTTGTACAGAATGCTTTCTGCAGTCCGCAGCCCGATTGGCTGGTTGCGCCGCCGCAGCTGGGATTTCTGTTCCCCGCCTTTGATGACCGCAGCACCAATATCTATGGGGCGCTGTACTATACCCGGGACACAGCA
>JBJEQH010000020.1:0-4731 GCA_051881655.1 Candidatus Heritagella sp.
AGAATTTCAGTGATTCATGGGTACAGGAGACGGAAACGGCCCTGATGCAGGTGCCGTCCACCTGTTTCCTCGCGGAAGAACAGGGGGAAATCGTGGGATTTGCCTGCTATGATGTGTCGGCCCGGGACTTTTTCGGCCCCATTGGCGTGCGGCAGAGCAGCCGGGGAAGAGGAATCGGCCAGTGCCTGCTGCTGCGCTGCCTGCACAGTATGCGGGAGATGGGGTATGCCTATGCCATTATCGGCTGGGTGGGAGAAGCGGAGGATTTTTACCGCAAAACGGTAGGGGCCGAGTACATTCCCGGCGGTGACCCCCTTCACAGCGTCTACGGCAATATCATCGGAATCCAGGAGAAGCTGAAAAAGTAAAGCATGGCGGGAATAAAAAAGGAAACCGGCTGTTCGATTCATTCGAACAGCCGGTTTCCTTTTTATAGGGAGATATGTGAAAGGGCTTATACTCAAATTAGAAAAGTGGGATTAGTCATCCGTTCCCTGCAGGGCATCATATCCCTCTTCACCGGTGCGGACCTTGATGACATTCTCTACGTCATACACGAAGATCTTGCCGTCGCCGATGTGGCCGGTATACAGGGCCTTCTTGGCGGCTTCCACTACATCGGAAACCGGAACCTTGCTGATGACCATTTCCAGCTTTACCTTGGGCAGCAGGGCGACTTCGTCGATCTTAACACCGCGATAGAACTGGGTGCGGCCCTTCTGAGTGCCGCAGCCGAGCACATGGGTAACGGTCATGCCGGTTACGCCCAGTGCATTCATGGCGTTCTTCACGGCTTCGAAACGGCTCTCCTTGAAGATCATGACCACCTTGGTCAGCTTTGCCCCAATGGCTTCCGGAGAAGGAGCGGGGGTAGCAGGAATGGCAGCCGGATAATGGTTGACGGTGATGGCCTCTTCCACAGAGGTAAAGGCATTGCTGGTTTCGCCCATCAGCACCTGAGGAGGCATGGGCAGAAAGTCCGCATAAGCGGAATCCAGACCGTGCTCGGTCACATCCAGGCCGCGGGTTTCTTCTTCTGCACTGGCGCGCAGGCCAACCGTGTGCTTAATCACCTGGAAGGTGATAATCATGGTGACTGTGGTCCAGGCACCGACGGCCACAACGCCGAGGGCCTGAATGCCCAGCTGAGTGAAGTCACCGGTATAGAACAGACCGGTGGAAGTGGAGAACAGGCCGGCAGCCAGAGTACCCCAGATACCATTGGCACAGTGAACACCCACAGCGCCAACGGGATCGTCCACATGCAGCTTCAGATCCAGGAATTCAACGACAACAACAATCAGAATACCGGAGACGGCACCAATGATAATAGCGCCCAGGGCGTCAACCACCGCGCAGGGAGCTGTAATGGCAACCAGGCCGGCCAGAGAAGCGTTCAGGCACATGGAGACATCGGGCTTACCGTTGCGGATCCAGGTGAAGATCATGGTTACACAGGTGGCAACAGCGGGAGCGATGGTGGTGGTGACCAGAATCTGGGCCAACTGGGGAACGCTGGTAGCGGCCGCACCGTTGAATCCATACCAGCCGAACCAGAGGATGAAGCAGCCCAAGGCGCCCAGTGTCAGGCTGTGGCCGGGAATGGCGCGAACCTTGGTGACCTTACCGTTTTCGTCTCTGTCATACTTGCCGATACGGGGCCCAAGGATGATGGCGCCGATCAGAGCCGCGATGCCGCCCACCATGTGGATGGCACAGGAGCCGGCGAAATCAATGAAGCCCATCTGGGCAAGCCAGCCCTGCGGATTCCAGATCCAGCCAGCCTCAATCGGATAGACAACCAGGCTGATGACTGCACTGTAAATGCAGTAAGAAACGAACTTCGTGCGCTCTGCCATGGCGCCGGATACAATCGTAGCGGCCGTGGCGCAGAAAACCAGGTTGAATACGAAACTGGACCAGGGGAAGTCGGCCCAGCTGGTGAAAATTGTCAGGTCCGGCACACCGATCAGGCCGAACAGATAATTTTCACTCATCATCAGCGAGAAGCCGAGAACGATAAACATCACGGTACCGATGCAAAAGTCCATCAGGTTTTTCATGATGATATTGCCGGCATTCTTCGCGCGGGTAAAGCCGGTTTCGACCATGGCAAAACCGCACTGCATAAAGAAAACCAGGGCAGCGCCGATTAAAAACCATACGCTAAAAATTGTGTCATTCGCAGCCGCAATAATGCTATCTGCATTCATAAATGTTTCCTCCTCGAATTTGGAAATGTTAATAAAGAAAGGCGTCCATCCACGTGCCAGTGCTGGCTTGTGGATGCACGCCTTTGTGCATAAAAGAAATGCGGGGGAGTGAGACTACTCAGCGAACGCTGAAGAGCAGATCGCCATAGCTCGGGAAGGGCCAGTACTTGCGGCCCACGGAGACTTCCAGTTCATCGGCAATGGCACGGGCTTTTTCCATCTGGGCCAGAACCTTGTCGCAGTAATAGCGGGCACATTCGCAGTTGTTGGCAAAATCCTTCTTTTCCAGCAGGGAGCTGAGAAGGGTGGATTCCTCGTACAGCTTCTGTGCCAGGGGGCTGATCTTTGCCAGCAGAGTCTTTTCCACACTGGCCGACAGACCCAGGGTCTGCTGATTAACGGCCGCCTGCGACAGATCGCTGATGCAGCTGCATACGGCGGGAACGATGTCCTTGTTGATCATATCGACCATGGTCAGCGCTTCGATGTTCAGCTGCTTCCAGTAGTTCTCCAGCTCGATATCGCAGCGGGCTTCCACTTCCGTGCGGGTCAGCACGTGATGGCGCTCGAACATGGCGATGTTCTTCTCCTCCACATAATGGGGAGTGGCATCCGCCAGCGTGCGCAGGTTCAGCAGGCCGCGCTTTTCGGCTTCTTTTACCCATTCGTCGCTGTAGTTGTTGCCGTTGAAGATGATGCGCTTGTGGGCTTTATAGGTCTCGGCAATCAGTTCCTGCAGGGCCGCGTTGAAATCATCGGCTTTTTCCAGCTTCTCCGCGTAATTGGCCAGTACGTCGGCCACGGCGGTGTTCAGCATCATATTCGGGCAGGCGATCGACTGCGACGAACCCAGCATACGGAATTCAAATTTGTTTCCGGTGAAAGCAAAGGGGGATGTACGGTTGCGATCGGTGGTGTCCTTGGGCAGATCCGGCAGAACATCCGAACCGATGTGCATATACACGCGCTCTTTCTGGACATAGGGAGTGCCATTGGCAATGGATTCCAGCACTTCGGTCAGCTCGCTGCCGAGGAACATGGAGACAATGGCGGGCGGCGCTTCGTTGGCGCCCAGACGGTGGTCATTGCCGGCCGAAGCAACGGAGATCCGCAGCAGGTCCTGATGCTCATCCACCGCTTCGATCACCGCGCACAGGAACAGGAGGAACTGCGCATTGTCGCGGGGGGAAGCGCCGGGATCCAGCAGGTTGCGGCCGGTATCGGTGGCGATGGCCCAGTTGTCATGCTTGCCGCTGCCGTTTACGCCATCGAAGGGCTTTTCATGCAACAGGCAGGCCATGCCGTGTTTCGCAGCCACTTTCTTCATCATTTCCATGGTCAGCTGGTTGTCGTCCGTGGCAACGTTGGCCGAGGAGAAGATGGGGGCCAGCTCGTGCTGAGCGGGGGCCACTTCATTGTGCTTGGTTTTTGCCAGAATCCCCAGCTTCCACAGTTCGGAATCCAGATCTTTCATGTAAGCCGATACGCGGGGTTTGATCACACCGAAATAGTGGTCATCCATTTCCTGGCCCTTGGGGGGCTTAGCGCCGAACAGCGTGCGGCCGGTATAAACCAGGTCCTTGCGCTTGGCATACAGGGCGTCATCCACCAGGAAGTACTCCTGTTCCGGCCCTACCGTTGCATTGACACGCTGAGTTTCGGTATCCCCAAACAGCCGGAGAACACGGACCGCCTGTTTGCTCAGGGCTTCCATCGAACGGAGCAGCGGAGTTTTCTTATCCAGAGCTTCGCCGCCATACGAACAGAAAGCGGTGGGAATGCACAGGGAACCGTCTTTAATGAAAGCATCACTGGTGGGATCCCAAGCGGTGTATCCTCTGGCCTCGAAGGTGGCACGCAGACCGCCGGACGGGAAGGAGGAAGCATCGGGCTCACCTTTGATCAGTTCTTTTCCGGAGAATTCCATAATCACTTTTCCGTCCGGAACCGGGCTGATGAAACTGTCGTGCTTTTCAGCGGTGATTCCGGTCATCGGCTGGAACCAATGGGTAAAGTGCGTGGCGCCATGCTCGACGGCCCAGCATTTCATCTCGTTGGCAACGACATTGGCGACTTCCGGATCCAGAGGTTTACCCTCCATGCGGGTTTTCTGCAGAGCCTTGTAAATAGACTTGGGCAGTCTCTCTTTCATTACGGTGTCATTAAACACCAGGCTGCCGAACATCTCGGGCACGTTGCTCATAGTGAAAATCACTCCCTGATAAAAAGTTTCCAAGAATTATGAATTTGGCGGCTTTTGCATTTTCTGCCGGGAAAGATGCAAAACACAGAAAATGAAAAAGGGGCACAGCGGTCTAAAGGGACATCCCTTTGCCGCAGCGCCCTTGCTGCTATGCGCCTATTATATGACGCAAAAACCGGGAAGTCAACCCAAATTGTGACGAAATCATGAAGTTTGACAGGTTTGCATACAAATGGAAGAAAGAAGGGAGAGAAAACCAATCAAAACTTCCAAATATGCAGGATTAAATATTTAAACTTGCAAAATTCTATTGAC
>JBJEQH010000021.1:0-4656 GCA_051881655.1 Candidatus Heritagella sp.
CATCGATGCTGTATACCCGTTTGGCGCCGTTCTGCAGCATACAGTCGGTAAACCCGCCGGTGGAGGCCCCGATATCCATACAGGTTTTCCCCTCCAGCGTGATGGGGAACTGCTGCATGGCCTTTTCCAGCTTCAGCCCGCCGCGGCTGACATACCGCAGCTGCGGCCCGCGCACCTCCACCTGCGCACCGGGTGCAATGGCGGCGCCGGGCTTATCCTCTTTCTGATGATCCACATAGACCTGGCCCGCCATAATGCAGGCCCTGGCCTTTTCCCGGCTGGCGGCCAGCCCCATTTCGACCAGCAGGCAGTCCAGCCTCTTCTTCTCGCTCATAATCCCTCTCCCCGTTTTTCCGATGGGCCGCTCTCTTCCAGGAAAGGCCGGGCGGCCGCTTCCACCGCCGCCGCATCCAGCCGGTACAGCGCATACATGCGCTCCTGCGGGGCCTGTCCGGACTGCACGGCCCCGATTGCATGCAGGCGGGTATCCGTCACAATCCCCCGCTGCCGCAAATGGTCAAAATACTGCTCGCCGATTCCCCCGCAGTGAATCGCATCCTCCCAGAACTGGACGCACGCAAAGGAGCGGGCCGCTTCCACGGCCCCCCCGGGGACCGGGTGAATGCGGTTTAGCTTTAAAAGCGAGACCCTTTTTCCCTCTTTTTTCAGCTTCTGATACGCCTTATGGACGTAAGTATACTCCTTGCCATAGGAGAGAAGCAGCAAGTCGCCCGTTTTCTCCCCCAAAAGCTCCCAGTCCTTTCCCGTGTAGGGGAAGGACTGCTGTTCCTTTCCCCGGGGATAGCGCACCGCCACAATCCCGGTGCGGTCATAGACCGCCTCGCGCAGCATCCCCTGCAGCTCCTCATAGGAAGAGGGGGCCAGGATGGTGCAGTGGGGAACGGTACTGAGGAACGCCGTATCAAAAATGCCCTGATGGGTTTCTCCGTCCTCGCCCACAAGGCCGGCGCGGTCCACCCCCAGCACCAGATGCAGGTTCTGCAGCCCGGCATCGTGGAGCAGCTGGTCATAGCTGCGCTGCAGGAACGTGCTGTACACCGCAAAGACCGGCCGCATCCCCTCGCTGGCCAGCCCGCACGCGAAGGTGACGGCGTGCTCCTCGGCGATGCCCACATCGAAGAACCGGCGGGGGAAGCAGCGCCGGAATTCCGTCAGGCCGGTGCCCGTCTGCATGGCGGCCGTGATCGCACACAGACGGATGTCATCATTGGCCATACGGCACAGCGTCCGGCCGAAAACCTCGGAAAAGCTGTCGCCTTTCCCATCCGGCAGCCCCGACTCGATGTCGAAAGCCGGGACGCCGTGAAAGGAGCCGGGGTCCTCCTCGGCATAGGAATACCCCTTCCCCTTCTCCGTGCACACGTGCAGCAGCACCGGCTTTTCCAGGGAACAGGCCACCCGCAGCGCCTGGATCAGGCCCTGCACATCGTGCCCGTCAAACGGGCCGTAATACTGAAAGCCCATATCCTCGAAAATATTGCGCCGGTAGACCACCCGCTTCACGGCGTTCTTTCCCCTTGTCAGCAGCCGGTGGACGCTGCCGCCCAGCACCGGCATACTGTCGAGGAAGCGGACCAGCCGCCCCTTGGCCCGGCGGTACCGCGGCTTTGTGCGCAGAACCGACAGATACCGCGCCAGCGAGCCCACGCTGCGGGAAATGGACATTTTGTTGTCGTTCAGCACCACAATCAGGTTGCGGTGCAGGCAGAACGCATTGTTCAGTCCCTCCAGCGCCAGGCCGCCGGTCAGCGCGCCGTCGCCCACCACGGCCACAACCCGCTCTTTTTTTCCGGTGATCTGCATGGCCGCCGCCATGCCCACCGCCGCCGAGATGGCCGTGCTGGCGTGGCCCACATTAAAGGCATCGTATTCACTTTCTTCCCGCTTGGGGAAGCCGGAAATCCCGTCTTCACACCGGATGGTGGAAAGGGCCTCCCGCCGCCCCGTCAGCAGTTTATGCGTATAAGCCTGGTGCCCCACATCCCAGATCAGCTTATCCTTTGGCAGATCCAGAACGGTGTGCAGTGCCACCGTCAGTTCCACCGTCCCGAGATTCGAGGCCAGGTGTCCGCCGTTTTTCCCCACCACGCGGATAATGGTATCCCGGATCTCCTCACACAGGATATCCAGCTCTTCCGGGGTGAGCTTTTTCAGATCCTGCGGGGAATTGACGGCATCCAACAAACGTGCCATGAACGTACGCTCTCCCTATTTCCCGGCGCCAAACGGCCCGTTACTCTTCGCTTATACCGGCAGACCGTTCTGCAGCTTCGCGGCGCTGACGGCATTTTTCATCAGCATGGCAATCGTCATCGGGCCCACCCCGCCGGGTACCGGCGTGATATACGAGGCCACGGGTTCCACCGCCTGATAATCCACGTCGCCGCACAGCTTTCCGTTTTCATCGCGGTCCATGCCCACGTCAATCACAACGGCGCCGGGCTTGACCATATCGGCCGTGACAAATTTGGCCTTTCCGATGGCCGCCACCAGAATATCGGCGCGGCGGGTGATCTCCGGCAGGCTGCGGGTGCGGCTGTGGCACAGGGTCACCGTGCCGTTGTGGTGCAGCAGCAGCATGGCCATGGGCTTGCCCACAATATTGCTGCGGCCCAGCACCACGCACTCCTTCCCCTCGATGGCAATCCCGCTGCGCTCGAGCATCTCGATCACGCCGGCGGGCGTACAGGGCAGAAAGTGGTAATCGCCGATCATGATGTGCCCCACATTGATGGCGTGGAAAGCATCCACATCCTTTTTCGGGTCGATGTTCTCCACCACCGCTTTCTCGTCCAGCCCCGCCGGCAGCGGAGACTGCACCAGAATGCCGTGGATATCCTTCCGGGCATTCAGCTCGTGGACCAGCCGGATCAGCTCCTCCTGGGTGGTGGAAGCCGGCAGCGCAAATTCCTCGGAATAAATGCCCACCTCGGCACAGGCCTTTTTCTTATTGTTCACATAAATCCGCGAAGCCGGGTCGTCCCCCACGATCACAACCGCCATGCCGGGAAAAATCCCCTGCTCCTTCAGGGCCTGCACTTCGCTTTTCACATCGGCGCGCACCGCCGCCGCGATCGCCTTGCCGTCAATGCGAATTCCCATTTTTCCATCCTCCTTTACAGAAAACCGGCCGGATTACTCCTCTTCGCTTTCCTCTTTTTTCTCTTCCGCGTTTTCCGCCGAATCCTCACTCAGCGCGTCGCTCTCGTCCACATCCACTTCCATATCGCCGAAAATCGTGCTGGGACCGGCCATCAGTTCTTCCTCTTCCCGGATCTCCTCCTCGCGGATCAGATCCTCGATGTTATTCAGTTCCATGATCTTTTTGGCGCCGCAGCCGGTCAGATGGGTATTGTTCCGCAGCAGGACCAGCAGAATCACGCCGATCAATACGGAAGCCAGCGCCACCACCTGCGAAACCCGCAGATTGAGGAACGGCAGCATCAGGCTGTCGGTGCGCAGCCCTTCGATCATAAAGCGGCCCAGGCCGTACCAGATCAGGTAGCCGATGGCAATCTGGCCGTCATAGCGGCGGGCCTTCCGGGTGAGAACATGCAGCAGGATAAAGCCGATCAGGCACCACACGGATTCATAGAAGAAGCAGGGGTGCGCGGCACCGCCCACCACTTCCTGGGTGTTCACGCTGAGCATCCGCCAGGGCAGATCCGTCTTGGTACCGAAGGCTTCCTGGTTGATAAAATTGCCCCAGCGGCCGATGGACTGGGCCAGCAGGAACGCCGGCGCCACGGCATCCAGAACGGGGCGCATGGGCATTTTGTGGATTTTCGCCATGAGCAGGCCGCCCAGAACGCCGCCGATCAGACCGCCGTAAAAGCCAAGGCCGCCCTCGGTGATGTTGAAAATCTGCAGCGGGTCATTCCAGTATTTATCGCCCGGATAGAACAGTACGTAATAGAGACGGGCCCCGATGATTCCGCAGATCACGCCGACCAGAACCACATCGATGAAAGAATCGCGGTCGATGCGCAGTTTCTTGCAGCTTTTATACGCATAGACAAAAGCCAGCAGGAAGGCCGCGGCGATGATGATCCCGTACCACTTGACCGTGAGGGAGCCGATGGTGAACGCATCCGTACTCACCTTGACACTGAATCCCAATCCGGGAAACTGAACGGTATACGACATTGAAAATTTCCTCCTTTAATTTGCTTTATGCCTGTGAAGGCCCGATGGGCCAGATGACAGACAATACTTCCTGATTTTTATTCATACAGCGCTGCAGGCACTGTGTGACATCCTCCGGTGTCAGCGCGGACAGTTCGTCCATATAGGCAAACAATTCCCGTCCGCTGAGCGTCATGGCCACCAGGCCGTTGGCAATCCCCTCGGCACTGTTCAGGCCGCTGATATTGCGCCCATACACCGCCTTTTTCGCCCGCCGGAAATCCTCCGGGGCAATTCCGTCGCGGCGCAGCTTTTCCACTTCCTCCAGAATCTCGGCCGCCGTGCGCCGGGGATCCGTTGACTCGCCGCTGAACAGCACGCTGGCAAACCCGCTGCCCTCAAAGCGCTCGCCGGAAAAGGAGGATTCGTTGATCAGCCCCTCATCCAGCAGGCGGCGGAACAGGGGCGAAGCGTCGGACGTGAGCAGCTCCAGCAGCACCTCCATCGCGG
>JBJEQH010000022.1:0-20412 GCA_051881655.1 Candidatus Heritagella sp.
TGGGTGCAAGCCTCGCCCCTTGCTTTCAGGTCGATCTCGTATCCCAGCGCCAGAATCACATCCGCCAGATTATCCGACAGTACGGCCACTCCCTCCGGCTTGGCACTGAGGGTCACCTCATTGACCGTTACGGGATAATCCGCCTCGTTGGCGCCGTTCTCAATGGTTCCCCCGCGGGAACAGCCGGAAAAGCAGAGCGCCAGCAGAGAAAACGACAAAATCAGCGCCCAAAACCGTTTCATTCCTCTTACCTCCTTATCAAAACCGTATGGATATTTGCTTGTTAAGTCCACGGCAGCCCAATCTGTCAAAAGCCCTGCAGGCTTCCTTTCTGCCGGATCGCCGCCTCGGCGGCATCAATAAACTGGGTGGCACAGCGTGGCGAACGCCCGCCGCGGGAGGTCGCCCAGCGCTCGGCCAGCATTTCCAGCTCGGGAATGTACGCTTCCAGCCCGCGCTGCTCGGCCAGCTTTCCGATGATTTCCAGATACCGCGCCTTGTCCGGCAGCATAAAGTTCACCGAAAGGCCGAAGCGGTCCGCCAGTGACAGGCTCTCCTGGATGGTGTCACCGCGGTGCACCTCGTCTCCCGCCCGGTCAGAGAAGGTCTCGCGGACCAGGTGGCGCCGGTTGGAGGTGGCGTAGATCAGCGTGTTCTGCGGCCGGGCCGCCAGCCCGCCCTCCAATACGGCCTTCAGGCTGGCATAGGTGGTATCCTGTTGGGAGAAACTGAGGTCGTCGATAAAAATGATAAATTTCATCGGCAATCCCGCAATCTGATCCACCAGCTGGGGGAATTCCATCAACGATTCCTTGGGCATTTCGATCACGCGCAGCCGCTGGGTATAATAGGTATTGAGAATCGCCTTCACCGTAGAGGATTTCCCGGTGCCCCGGTCCCCATACAGCAGGCAGTTATTGGCAGGCAGCCCCTTCAAAAACGCGACGGTATTGTCCACTACCATGCCGCGCTGCAGGTCATAGCCCTTCAAATCGCTCATATTGGTGCGGTCCGGGTGTTCCACCGGCACAATCCGGCCATCCCGCCAGATAAATGCCCGGTACCGCGCGTACAGGCCGCAGCCGTTGCAGCTGTAATACTCCTGCATATTGTGGCGGATATGGGCCAGGTCCTTTCCCTGCATCACATCCACCGGGCATCCGGTCTCCCACCGGGGGAGACACAGCGTATCGGCGCCCTCGATCCCGTCCAGCAGATCGTCCGGCGTTAAAGCCGACAGCTCGAGAATCAGGGCCAGATCCCGCTCCACTGCGGCAGTCAGAGCCGAGGAGAAGGTGGTTTCTCCGGCGGCACAGCCCAGCGAAAACACATTTTCGTCGTACAAAGCGGCCCGGGTAATGCTGGCCGCCAGCTCATCACAGCTGCCATGGCGGCACAGGGAGGAGAAAAACTCGCCCCACGCCTGCGCCAAAAGGAGAAGATCGTCCCCCTGCAAAACGCGACAGCCGGCCTGCAGCAGATTCCAGAAGCAATGAACGGTTTCCTGCTGCAAAATTCCCCTGTAAACGGAAAGAGAAGCCATTTTTACGGCGGCTTCACGAATTTTCTGCATGATAAGAAAAACCTCACTTTCTGTCTGTTATTGTACTCTGCTTCTTCATATTTTGTCAACTTATGTCCCAAAAGCGGGAAAACTTTCCTTCGCTTCCTCTTGATTTTTTCTCTGCAATCTGATATAGTAATAGGCACTGACAAAATAATTTTCCATGGAAGCGTATCGAAGTGGTCATAACGGGCCTGACTCGAAATCAGGTAGTCCTCACGGGCTCGTGGGTTCGAATCCCACCGCTTCCGCCAAAAGTCCACCGTAATTCGGACAGAATTGCGGTGGACTTCTCTTTATTAGCCTGATAATTTTTGGTATAATTATTTTTTGGAGGGACCAGATCAAGGATTCAGAGGTGGAAAAAATGTTTAAAACAAAATCCGGCAGAGACATTTCCTATTACGGAAATGAATACAGCAAAGAGATCAGACGAACGGGCAATAAAGATCATACGATTCATTCAATAGATTCCCTGTTCAGGATTTTATTGGATGTTTGGTGCAGAGAGACGACCTATCCAAGCTGCCAAAAGGATTACGACCAGGAGAATGATCCAACCTATGGTCAATGTGCCATTACCGCAACACTTGTTCATGACATGTTTGGAGGAACCATCCACAGGGTACGAGTTTCCGGTGGCGGTACCCACTATTTTAATCAAATCAATGGTCACTATATCGACCTGACAAGTGATCAGTTCGATTTATATAATATTCCTTTAAATTATGAAACAAATGAACAAATAGCAAGAGAGTATTGCGGAAAAAACGCGGATACCTTAAAAAGGTATCAATTACTTGTAAATTTGATACATAATAAAGTATCCATTCAATAGGCTGTTGATTTTCGCGTCTAAAGCCTCGATTTTCTATTGAGGATAGTTGCCGCAAGCATTTGCTTGCGGTATTTTTTCCATTTCTCAACCGTTTTCAATATCATCTCACCGGCTTCCGGAATCGCTTTCTTCAGGCAAAGCAAGCCCTGTTTCCATCGCCTGTACCGAGGTGATTTTAGAGCTGTAATCAAGGTGGGCGTATATATTTGCCGTCGTGGCAAAATCGCTGTGTCCGAGCCACTCGTGAATGTGCTTCAGCGGTACGCCGTTTGCAAGCAGTAAGCTTGCACGGCTGTGCCCTTACGGTATAATTACGACAAATCGGAAAAGTCTGTATGTTCGCATATGTTGCTTGTAGCAACGGGCAAGTTCTCCTATAATCATAATCAAAGCACGGCCGAAAGGAAGGAGACTATTCCCGATGATAAGTGAAAACATTAAAGCAATCCGAAAATCAAAAGGACTTTCACAGGAAGAACTTGCCGTCAAGCTGAATGTGGTACGGCAAACGATCTCCAAATGGGAACGAGGATTGTCGGTTCCTGATTCCGATATGGTAATCGCCCTGTCGGAAGCCCTTGAAACACCCGTAAGCACTTTGCTTGGGGAAACCGTCGTTGAGTCGAAGGCTGACGATCTCAACGTGATTTCCGAGAAACTGGAGATTATAAACTTACAGCTCGCGCGGAGGAAAACTACCAGGCGAAAAGTGATCCACTGGCTGCTTATCTCACTGTGTGCGGTCATCCTGACGATTTCTGCGATCTTACTGGTACTAAACAGTCCCTATTTGGGTTGGAATTATCATGATCCTGAAACCGCCGTTATCGGAGTCGCTTTTCATTCTTTTGAATGGTTGTTTGTCCGATTGGCGCCGCTTGTCCTTATTGGAGCAGGCACCGGAGTTTTTCTGACACGGAAGAAAAGATAAAGCCGCCCTGTTTTCTGCGTAATTTTCTTTCAAAAATCCCTTTCTCTTGCGGTTTTCCAAAAATTCTGTTATGCTGTTTTGTGAGGAGGTTCCCGGATATCCGGGAACACAGGGAGACCTGCGCTGCCCGGAAAATTTTCCGGAGGTGCTCCTCTCCCCGAGAAGGACAGAAGGCCCAAAATTTTATGTGCGGAAGTGATAATCTTGACAGCGGAAGTAAAAAAATGTGTGGACGCAAGGCTGAATCTCTTTGAACAGTATTATACGGTTCCCGCCAGCCTGCAGGGGGAAGTGGATGCCTTTACAGCAGCCATCAACCGCCTGGGCGAAGCGAGCAGCAGCGCTGCGGAGTTCGAAAATGCCTTTGCCAGCTCCCCTTTGCAGCAGCAATTCAATGCGATCCTGCCCAGACTGAGCCCCAAGCCCTATAAAATGACCCAGGAGGACAAAGCGAATTCCCGCCGGGTGATGAAGGACATCCTGCGGGAAAACAAAGAGCAGATTGTCAGTGACGCCGTTATGGATGCGGCGAATACGGTGAAAATCGAAGCGGAAAGTGCCGCCATCAGTCAAGCCCGGGAGGTCATGATCCAAAACGATACCCTGGATGACTTCACCCGCGCTTCCAACATGGTACAGGACGCCAAAAACCTCTTCGGCTTTCTGGGGAAAAAATTCGGAAAAAAGAAATAAATTCCGGCTGTTTGCCGTGTAAACCTGTAAAAAAGCAAGGAGGAAGGGTACACCTCTCCCCCTTGCTTTTTTCGTTTTTCCTCCTGCCCCCAAAAAGGGGCGGGAATTTCTTACAGTTCCTGATATGCGCGGCCGTAGGCATCCGCCGCCAGAATGGCGTGGTACACCGTCTCGGGCGTTACAGGGAAGGGCATATTGTGCAGAGTGTCATTCTCGGCACAGGCCGCTTCGGCCACTTTGCGGATCTTCTCCTCCGTGACCTCTTTGATTCCCAGCTCTTCCAGCGTCACCGGCAGGCCCACATCCAGGCAGAAGCCCAGCACCTCTTCCAGTTCTTCCACCGGGACGTTTTCCAGCACCAGCTGGGCCAGCGTACCGAAGGCCACCTTTTCACCGTGGTACATTCCGTGGCACTCCTCCAGCACGGTCAGACCGTTGTGAATCGCATGGGCACCGGCCAGACCGCCGCTCTCAAAGCCCATCCCGCTGAGCAGGGTGTTGGCCTCGATCACCTTCTCCACCGCTTTGGTGCAGGCGCCCGCATCCAGAGCAATCTTCGCTTTCAGTCCCTCTTCCATCAAGGTATCATAACACAGCCTGGCCAGATTCATCGCCGCCAGGGTGCACTGGCCGCCGGCGCAGGTTGTGGCGCCGCTCTTCTCGCAGGCGCGGGCCTCGAAATAGGTAGCCAGCGCATCGCCCATGCCCGATACCGTCAGACGAACCGGCGATTTGGCGATAATTTCGGTATCCATCAGCACCACATTGGGGTTGGCCAGCAGGAACAGGTATTCCTCGAACACACCGCTGTCCGTATAGATCACCGACAGCGCGCTGCACGGGGCATCGGTGGAAGCAATGGTGGGACAGATAATCACCGGGGTGCCGGCATAGTAAGCGACCGCCTTGGCGGTATCGAAAATTTTTCCGCCGCCAATGCCGATGACCACATCACAGCCGTTTTCCTTCACAACACCGGTCAGCCGGTTGATCTCCGTTTTGCTGCACTCGCCGCCGAACGTGTCAAATACCAGCTGGATCCCCGCTTCCCGGAAGCTCTCCTCCACCTGGCCGCCGACGCGCTTTTTTCCGCCGGCACTGATCAGGATCAGTGCTTTCTGCCCGTACACCTTGGTATACGCGCCCAGTTTTTTCATTTCGCCTGCACCCTGCACATACTTGCTGGGGCTGATCAGGATATTGGCCATCTGCTTCATTCCTCCATGTTCGCATTTTGTCTTTTCCGGTTTCCCGTCGGGGCTTCCCCCGTTTTTCAGTATACTGCTTTTTTGTGATATTGTCAATTTTTTCACATTCCCGTTCTCCGGATTTTTTCATTGACGCCCCCGGTTCCCCATGCTACAATCCCTGATAGAGAGAAAAAGGAGAAAGGTGGTATTTTTGTGAAAATCCGAAAACTCAATTCCATGGAGGAGCGCCTGCAGGCCCGCCGGATCGCCGGCCTGGCGTTTGTGATCCCGCTGGATATGGAAAAAGAGGAACAGCGCTTTGCCGAGCTGCCCCCGGACAGCGAGGAGAAAAATGTGGAGAGCTGGGGCGCTTTTCTGGACGACGGCACCCTGACGGCCGGACTGTGCAATCACCACTACACCGTCAGCTTTGACGGGCACCGCGTGCTGTGCGGCGGCGTGGGCGATGTCTCGTCTCTGCCGGAGAACCGGCGCCAGGGCGCCGTGCGGGGCATTTTTTCTGCCAAGCTGCGGGAAATGCGGGAGGGAGACTTTCTGTTCTCTTATCTTTACCCCTTTTCCCACGTTTATTACCGCCAGTTCGGGTACGAGCTGTGCCAGCAGCCCCTGCGCCAGTGGATCAAATGCCAGGATCTGCTGTCCCTGCCCTGTACGCACGCCATCGAGATGCAGGACGGTGCCGGCTGCTTTGAGGAGATCACGCCCCTCAGCCATCGGTTTATGATGCGCTACAGTCTGGGGGTGCTGCGTGAGAGCAACCAATGGAACTTTGTCAGCGGGGATCCCGTAAGGGACCGGAAGCTGCGGTATCTGTTCCGCGACCGGCAGGGAAAGCTGGCGGGCTATGTGTGCTTTATGCCCCAGGAGGAAAACGGAGTGCGCCGCGCCGAAATCCGCGATATTGCTTACGAGGATACCCCGGCTCTTCTTTCCATCCTCGCCTTCTTTGGGCGTCTGTCGGCGCAATATCAGGAGGCAGGCGGCGCGCTCCCTCCGGATGTGGACCTGCGCCTGTTTGCCGGAGAACCCTATGGAGTGCGGCAGGAGCGCACCTGCGCCGGGATGGGGCGGATTGTCCATGTGGAAAAGGTACTGTCCCTGATGAAGGCTCCGCAGGAAGAGGGAGAAGCGGTAATTGAGGTAGAGGACCCGTTTCTGCCGGAAAACAGCGGGCGGTACCGTCTGGTATTTGAAAACGGAACCATGCAGTCTGTCTGCCGCACCGAACTGCCGCCGGATCTGTCGTGCCGGATCGGAGATTTGACCCGGCTGGTGCTGGGCGCTGATGACCCGCTGGTCTCGCTCACAGCCCCCGGAGTGACCGTCTCCGGGAAAAAGGAGCTTTTGTGTCGGCTGTTCCCCAAAAAGAACCTCTATATGAATCAGCCGTTCTAATTTTTGCTCTTGCAGAAAACCGGGCGTGCCCAATGGGCACGCCCGGTTTATTTACTCCTCAAAAGGGATGCCGAACAGGGTGCAGGCGTTACGGCAGCCCCATTCCAGCACTTCCTCGCAGGAGAGGCCGCGGCACAGACCGATTTTGGCAGCGGAGAACGGGATCAGCGAGGAATCATTCCGCTTGCCGCGCAGAGGCACCGGCGCCATGTACGGCGCATCCGTCTCGGTGAGCAGCCGCTCGATCGGAATGGAGGCGGCCGTTTCCACACTGTGGCGGGCATTTTTAAAGGTCACCACGCCCCCCAGCCCGATATACATCCCCAGGGCCACTACCTCGCGGGCCATCTCCGCGCTGCCGGAAAAGCAGTGCACCACGCCCCGGGGGCGGTAGCGGCGCAGCAGCTCCATGGTGTCCCCGTGGGCTTCACGGTCGTGGACAATCACCGGCAGACACAGCTCGTTTGCCAAGCGCAGCTGCTTTTCAAATACGCGCTTCTGCTCCTCCCGGGGGCAGGCGTCCTCATAATGGTAATCCAGCCCGATCTCCCCGATGGCCACCACCTTCTCCCCGGCGGCCATCTGGCGGATCCGGTCCAGCCAGTCCGCCGGCAGTCCGGCGGCTTCCTCGGGGTGAACCCCCACTGCCGCATAGATATACGGATACTCCCGGCTAAGCTGCAGGCTCCGATCGGATCCCTCCAGGCTGGCGCCGCAGTTCACCACGCGCCACACACCCTTTTCCGGCAGAATCTTCCCCAGCAGCTCCGCCCGGTCGTTCTCAAAGGCCTCGTCATCATAATGGGCATGCGAATCAAAAATGCGCATTCCATCTCCTCCTTTTCCCATCCGTTTTCCGGGACCCGGTTCACACGGCCCCATACAAAAATCCGGCGGCAGGATTCTGCCGCCGGTCTTCTTTTTCTCAGTGAATCGGGCTTCCTGCGGGCACCCCGTCGAGGAAGATCACACGCACGTCGTTCTCACCGGCATCGGCCGCCAGCAGCATACCGTTGCTCTCCACACCGCACAGCTTGGCGGGCTTCAGGTTCGCCACCAGCACCACGGTCTTGCCGATCAGGTCCTCGGGCTTATAATACATGGCAATACCGCTGCAGACCACGCGCTCCCCTGCTCCGTCATCCAGGGTCAGCTTCAGCAGCTTTTTGGCGCGCTTGACCGGCTCGCAGGCCAGGATCTTTGCTGCGCGCAGCTCTACTTTGGCAAAATCCTCAATACCGATCTGAGCAAGGCCCACAGGCTTTACTGCCGCTTTCTTCTCCTCTGCTTTGGGGGTCTCCTCCTTACCGGCGGTGTTGCCGATCAGCTGGGTCAGCGCCTCGATTTCCTTGTCCACATCAATGCGGGGGAACAGCGTCTCGCCCTTGCGGATCACTGTATCCGGCGGCAGAACGCCGAACTGTGCGGCGGACTCGTAGGAGAGCGCCTCTCCGGATACGCCCAGCTGCTCCTGAATTTTCGGGGCGGTCTCGGGCAGGAACGGAGCAATCAGGATGGAAACAATGCGCAGGCACTCGCACAGATTGTACATCACACAGGCCAGCCGTGCCCGGCGGCTCTCATCCTTGCCCAGCACCCAGGGCATGGTCTCGTCAATATATTTGTTGCAGCGGCCGATCAGCTTCCAGATCTCGCTCAGGGCATTGCTGAACTGGTATTTGTCGATGCTTCTGTCGCACGCTTCGCGCACACTTCTGGCCATCTGAATCAGCTCGTCGTCCATGGGATCGCTCTCGCGTTCGGCCGGAATGACGCCGCCGAAATACTTCTGCACCATGGCGGTCGTACGGCTGAGCAGATTGCCCAGGTCATTGGCCAGATCGGAGTTGATGCGGCCGATCAGCGCCTCGTTGGTAAACAAACCGTCACTGCCGAAAGGAATCTCGCGCAGCAGGTAGTACCGGATGGCATCCACGCCGTAGCGCTCGCACAGAATATACGGATCCACCACGTTGCCCTTGCTCTTGCTCATCTTGGTGCCGTCGCCGAACAGCAGCCAGCCGTGGCCGTACACCTGCTTGGGCAGCGGCAGATCCAGCGCCATCAGGATGGCCGGCCAGATAATGGTGTGGAAGCGTACGATCTCCTTGCCCACAAAATGGACATCCGCCGGCCAGTATTTGCGGTAATCGCTCTCGTCCCCATTCCCGTAGCCCAGGGCCGAGATATAGTTGGGCAGCGCGTCAATCCACACATATACCACGTGCTTGGGATCGAAGTCCACCGGCACGCCCCAGGTAAAGCTGGTACGGGATACGCACAGATCGTCCAGCCCCTGCCTGATAAAATTGATCATCTCGTTTTTGCGGCTCTCCGGCTGGATAAATTCGGGGTGCTCTTCATACAGCTGCAGCAGCCGGTCACCGTACTTGGACAGGCGGAAGAAATATGCTTCCTCCGAAGCCCGGGTTACCTCGCGGCCGCAGTCGGGGCACTTGCCGTCCTTCAGCTGCGTTTCCGTCCAGAACGACTCGCAGGGCGTGCAGTACCATCCCTCGTACTTGCCCTTGTAGATCTCGCCCTTCTCATACAGGTCGCGGAAAATCTTCTGCACCGACTTCATGTGCGCCGGGTCCGTGGTGCGGATAAACCGGTCATTACTGATGTTCAGCAGCTTCCACAGATCCTTGAAGACCTGCACCTTTTCATCCACATACGCCTGCGGGGTGATCCCCTTTTCGGCGGCCTTCTGCTCGATTTTCTGGCCATGCTCGTCCGTGCCGGTGAGGAACATGACATCATACCCCTGCATTCGCTTGTAGCGGGCGATTGCGTCGCTGGCCACGGTGCAGTAGCTGTGGCCGATATGCGGATTACCCGAGGGATAATAAATCGGGGTGGTGATATAGAAAGTTTTCTTTTCCATGTGAAACCTCCAGATGACACGGCTGTCTGCCGCGATTCTAACTTGATTATTATACCATAGTCGTTTTCGGATTACAATCCCGGGGCACGCCGGAAAAAGCCCGCCGCTGCCGGGATTTTTACAGGTGCAGCACCCCGCTGTCAATCATGGACTGGGCCCCCAGCAGCACACCCACCTTGGCGCTGTGGAAATTCAGCCCGCCCTGCATCCAGGCGGCAAAGGGCTCGCGCAGGGGTGCATCGGCGGACAATTCGATCGAGGCCCCCAGCGTGAAGGCGCCCGCCGCCATGATGACCTGGCTGTCGTACCCGGGCATGTCCCAGGGCTCCGGCTGCACAAAGGAATCCACCGGCGCCCCTTTCTGCATTCCCTGACAGAAAGCGATCAGCGCATTCTTCTCCCGCAGCATCACCGCCTGGATGATGTCCGCCCGCGGCTCGTCAAAGCGGGGCGTTACGTCATATCCCAGCAGGCTGAAAAGGGCCGAAGCGAACACCGCGGTTTTCAGCGCTTCGCCGGTCACATGGGGTGCATGGAAGGCGCCCATGAACAGCTCGCGGTTCGCGTGCAGCGTGCAGCCCACTTCCTTTCCCAGGCCCGGGGTGGTCAGGCGGTAGGCACAGCTCTGTACCAGATCCCGCCGCCCGGCGATATAGCCGCCCGTGGGGGCAATGCCGCCGCCGGGGTTTTTGATCAGGGAACCGGCCATCAGATCCGCCCCACGGCTGGTCGGCTCTTCTTCCTGCACAAATTCGCCGTAGCAGTTGTCCACCATGACAATGCAGTGAGGATCCACTTCCTTGGAGGCCCGGGCAATCTCCTCAATTTCCTCCACACGCAGAGACGGGCGCAGGCTGTATCCGCGGGAGCGCTGAATGTACACCATTTTTACCCCCTGCTTCACCGCCGCGCGGATGGCGGGCAGGTCAGGGCGCCCCTGTTCATTCAGGGCCACCTCCCGGTACTCGATACCGAATTCCTGCAAAGTGCCGTTTCCGTCCCCGGTCAGCCCGATGACGGACTGCAGCGTATCATAGGGCTTTCCCGTCACGCTCAGCATCACATCCCCGGGGCGCAGTACGCCGAACAGGGCAACGGTCAGCGCGTGGGTTCCGCACACAAAATTGTGGCGCACCAGCGCGTCCTCGGCCCCCATGGCCTGGGCAAATACGGCATCCAGCGTCTCGCGGCCGCGGTCATCGTACCCGTACCCGGTACTGCCCACAAAGTGGCTTTCACTCACGCCGTTCTGGATAAAGGCCGCCAGCATCTTCTGCTGGTTGTACTCCTGAATCTCTTCGATCCCGGCAAATGCGGTTCTGGCTTTCTCCATGGCCTCTTCGCCCAGCCGAACCAGCCGGCTGTCCAATTTAAAAAAGGGATGATTCATCTGTCTGCTCCTTCTCTTCTTCCGTTTGAAAAACCCGGCATTGCCGCCACGTTCCTGCCGGGGCAAAGCCCAGCCGGGCATAAAATTCCTGATTTTCGTTTTCCCCGCGCAGGGCCCACACCGTGCGCCCGGGATATGCATCCAGCAGCTGCTGCACGCAGCGGCTGCCCAGCCCCCGGCGCCACATTTCGGGGCTGACCGCCACGGCTGTGAGCAGCATCTCCCGCTCACACACCGCCCCGGCCAGGGCGCAGGCCTCTTCCGGCAGGCAGACGGCCGCGGCGGCCTGATGGCGCAGCCGGTGGTTCACATCGAGATAAAACGGCTCAAATTCCGGCACCGGAAACCGGGGGCTCTCCGCTTTTTTCAGCACCGCGTATAACCGGCGGACCGGGGGGAGGGGGAGCGGCTGCGGCGGGGCGAAATCCCCCTGCGCTTCTCTTTTCACAATGACGCCCGTTTCCACGGTGGGAAAGGGCAGCCCCTGCAGCTCTTCCGTTTTCCCGGTACAGACGGCCGCCCCGGCCATATGCAAAAACGCCGCCGTCTCCTTCGGATCCTCCGGTGCGCCGCACAGCGTCATACAGTCGTCCTGCAGGGAGAAAAGGGCCCGCCCGTCGCTCCACACCCGCAGAAACGGCCGATGCCAGCCGTAGGCCCGGATGCCCGACAAAATCCGGCACCCAAAGGGCGAATCCTGACACAATCGCTCCAACAGGCCCGCATCCCGCTCTTCCAGCAGGCGGATCATGTCTCCTCCCCCGCCGGCAGCACTTCGGCCAGCCGCTGTGCCAAGCGGATGTAGTCCCCGTAATCCTTTTCGCTGATCAGCGACACCGGCGCGTGCAGATACCGGCAGGCAAGGGACAGCGCCAAGGTGCGTACCCCACCCGCACTGCGGTGGATACTGCCCGCATTGTTGCCGCCGGCCACCGCCTGCTTATACTGAATGGGGATCCCGGCCTGCTGCGCCGTGCGCTCCGCCAGGGAAAGCAGAGCCTTATCATACACAGTGCTGCGGTCCATAAAGGACAGCACCGGCCCCTGTCCCACACGGCACACCCGGCGCGGCTCCTCTACTCCCGGAATATCCGCCGCCGTGGTGGCTTCCAGTACCAGGGCCACTTCCGGCCGGGCCAAAAATGCCGCGGTGCCCGCGCCCATCAGGCCCACCTCTTCCTGCACGGAAAAGCTCGCGGTGATATCAAACGGCAGCTCCTGCCGCAAAATCTCAATCAGTGCCGCACAGCCGGCCCGGTCATCCAGAGCCCGGCTTTTGATCGCGCCGTGGCCCGCTTCAAAAAAGGAAGCAAAGGTCACGCTGTCCCCGGGCTGCACCACCCGGAAAGCCTCCTCCCGGCTGGCAGCGCCGATATCAATCACCATTTCCTCCACCGGCGGCACACGACCGCTGTTCTCTTTTTCCACCAGATGGACCGGGCGCACCAGAATGGTGCCCGGCACCGGCTTCTCACCGATCCACACCCGGCACCCCGGCAGCACCCGCCGGTCGATTCCGCCCACACAACCAAAGGAGAGGAACCCCTCCCCGCTGATATGGGTGACGATCAGCCCCACCTCGTCCATGTGGGTATCGATCATCACCCGGCGCGCCGCCGGGCTCTTCCCCTTTTTCCCGGCCAGAATCCCCCCCAGGGGCGTGATCGTGATCTCGTCGCAGAAGGGGCGGATTTCCTCCAAAATCACCGCCCGTACCGCGCTTTCATCCCCAGAAATCCCCCGCGCTTCGCACAGGCGCCGTAAACGTGCATATTCTGCCATTTTTCTCACTCCTCCTGTGCATATGCGGCCAAAAGCCGGGCGGCGGATTCCATATCCCGAAGATCACACACCTCACCCGGGGTGTGCATACTGCGCTGCGGGATGGACAGCAGGCAGCACGGCACCCCGCCGCCGGTGGTCATAATCCGGTCGGCGGTGGTGCCGGTGGGGCCGTTCATCACCTCGGTCTGCACGGGGATTCCCTCCCGCTGCGACAGAGCGAGCAGCTGCCGGGCCATTTGCCGGCTGAGCACCGGCGCTATTCCCACCATGGGGCCCGCCCCCAGCTCTCCGCTCTCCTTTTCCGAGACACCGGGCTGCGAGGCAAAGGTCACATCCACCGCGATACACCGGTCGGGCCGCAGGGAGAAGGCTGCCGTTTCGGCACCCTGGCTGCCCACCTCTTCCCGGGAACTGAGCAGCAGCGTCACCTTTTGGGGCAGTTTTTTCCCCGCCAGCAGCTGGGCGCACCGCACCAGCACCGCGCAGCCCGCCCGGTCATCCAGCGCCGCCCCGGTCACCCGGTTGTTCAAAAGCGGAATCACCGGCGCCGGGATGGTCACACTGTCCCCCGGATGGACCAGCCGGGCCGCTTCCTCTCCGGACAGACCCACATCCACGGCCATTTCCTCCACCGGCGGCACCGTATCCCCGCCGCCGTCGGTCAAATGGGGCGGCAGACAGCAGACGATCCCCTGCAAAACCTCCTGCCCGTGCACGGTCACATGGGTTCCCGGCAGTACCCGCCGGTCCACCCCGCCGCTTTTTCCCACGCGCAGAAAGCCGTCCGCCTCTACCCGGGTGACCAGCAGCCCGATCTGATCCAGATGGGCATCCAGCAGCAGGTGCCCGTTCCCCTGTCCCAGGGTTGTCCACAGGCTGCCCATGGGGCTGTGGTGTACGGTGCATCCCAGCGCCTGCAGCTCCTGCTGCAGAATCTGCCGCACCGGATCCTCCCGGCCCGGCAGCCCCGGTGCCTGGCACAAAAGGGGCAGCAGCCGCTTGATTTCTTCCATTGTCTCTCTTCCTTTCCCCCGGCGGTTTTCCCAAAAGAAGGGAACGGCGCCGCGCCGTCCCCTTCCCTTTTCTCTTTTCCGCTTTACAGCTTTGCCACCAGCGCTTTAAAGTGGCGGCCCCGTTCTTCAAAGTCCTTGTACAGGTCAAAACTGGCCGAAGCCGGCGACAGCGATACGATATCGCCCTCCTTCGCCAGCGAAGACGCCAGCGACACCGCTTCCTCCATATCTTTCACCCGGTAAATGGCCGGATTCCCCTCGCGGTAATCGGGGGCTTTCTTCACAGCCTCTTCAATGCGGTCGGCTGTTGCACCCATCAGGATCAGGATTTTCACCTTTTCGGGGATCACCTCGCCCAGATGATCGTAGGGGATGTGCTTATCATAGCCCCCGGCCAGCAGGATGATCTTCTGCGGGAACAGCGCCAGCATCCCCTTTTCCGTGCGCGTGGGGCTGCTGGCAATGGAATCGTTATAATACCGCACCCCCCGGTATACCCGGGTCAGCTCGGCGCGGTGCTCGACCCCGGCGAAGGTTTTCGCCACTTTGGCGCAGATTTCCGGCGCGATCTCGCCGGCCACCGCCGAGAATGCCGCCAGGTAATTCTCCACGTTGTGCAGCCCGGGGATCAGAATCTCCTTTTCGTTCAGGATCACCGGGCCATTGCCCACCCGGATATCCCCGTTCTCATCGGTCCAGGCGCCCCGGGCGCTCTTCTCCTTCCGGCTGAAAAAGCGCACCTCACCCCGGGCCAGCGGGGCAAACGAGCGGGTAATGTCGTTATCGGCATTGAGTACCACCCGGCCGAAGGCGCTTTGGTGCAGAAACACGTTTTTCTTCGCATCCACATATTCCTGCATATCCTTGTGCATATCCAGATGGTTGGGCGACAGATTGGTCACCACCGCCACATCAGCGCTTTTCCGCATGGAGATCAGCTGGAAGCTGGACAGCTCAACCACGGCCACGTCGTCCTCTCCGATCTCCCCGATATCCGGCAGCAGGGCCCGGCCGATATTGCCGCCCAGATGCACCCGCTTCCCGGCGGCCTTCCACAGCTCGCTGAGGATCGAGGTGGTGGTGGTCTTCCCGTCGCTGCCGGTTACTGCGTAAATCCGGCAGGGGCACAGTTCGAAAAACAGCTCCATCTCGCTGAGAACCGCGCTGCCCCCCTCCCGGGCCTGCTGCAGCTCGGGCAGATCGAACTTCATCCCCGGGGTGCGGAAAATCATATCCTCCGTCAGGTGAGAGAGGTACTCCTCGCCCAGAATCAGCCGGGCACCGCAGGCCTCGATTTTGTCCGCGTCCTCCCCCAGCTGTTCGCGGCTGCGCTTATCGCGCACGGTGACGGCGGCCCCGTTTTCACAGAACATACGGATAATGGACAAATTATTGCTGCGGCCATAGCCGCAGAACGCGGCCGTTTTCCCGGCCAGATTTTCAAAAAAGCGCTGTGCCTTGCGGTTCATACCGAATCCCCCTTTGGTGTTCGCATGCCGGTCTGTTCCCGGAACTCTTTCCATCTATCCTGATACTTACAAATGCTGACATTTTATTATAATCGCTTTGCGGGGATTATGCAACCGCACCGCCTTATTCATTCGGCTTTTCCCCGGCTTTTTTCTGCTTTTTCCCGCTCTTCACTCCCCGGAAGCAGGGGGAGAAAGCCCGCAAACGCGCTGGGCAGGGCCCATTTATCCCGCAGTGCTTTCCCGTCCGCCCACAGCAGGCCCTCGCCCTCTTCCCGCTCCACCCGGCAGAGGTAGCCCTTCATCTGCCAGCGGATATGGGAGAAAACATGGGTAAATTCCCCCGCCGCCTCCACCGAAACCGGGGAAAGCCCCCAGCGGGACAACAGGGCTGTTACCTCCTCTTTGGTGCAGTGGCCGTCCACTCCGGGCAGCTCCCACAGCCCGGCCAGCAGCCCCTTTTCCGGGCGGCGGCGCAGGGCCGCCTTTTCCCCGCAGCGCAGAACCAGCACCGTGCGCGGCTGCAGCCGCTGGGGCTTTTTAGGGGCCCGGTTGGGCAGATCCGCAGCCGTTTGGCAGCGGGCCCCCTCGCAGTTTTCCCGCAGGGGGCACCCGTCACACCGCAGGGCCGTCCCCGGCAGGCAGACCACTTCTCCCAGCTCCATCAGCGCCTGGGTGAACGCACCCTCCTGCCCGTCGGGATAGATCTGCCGCAGCCAGGAGGAGAACTGCTGCCGGACCGCCGGCTTTTGGATATCCTCGGGGCTGTTCAGATACCGGGACAGTACGCGCAGCACATTTCCATCCACCGCCGGGGCCTTCTCCCCGAAGGCAATCGAGGCGATGGCACCGGCCGTGTACTCCCCGATGCCGGGCAGTTTCAGCAGCTCCTGCGCCGTATGGGGGAATTCCCCGCCCCCGGCCACAATCTGCCGGGCCGCTTTCTGCATATTGCGCACCCGACTGTAATATCCCAGCCCCTGCCACAGCTTCAGCAGCTCGTCCTCCGGGGCCATGGCCAGGGCCTGCACATCGGGCAGAGCCGATAAAAACCGGGCAAAATAGGGTTTTACCGTCTCGATGCGCGTCTGCTGCAACATGATTTCCGATACCCAAATGCAGTAGGGATCCTTCTTTTCCCGCCAGGGCAGCACCCGCCCCTCGGTTTCGTACCACTGCAGCAGCGGCTCCACCAGCCGGACAAGCGACGGGGGAATGGGTTTTTCGATCCTTTTCATACGTCTCCTTTTCTCAAAAAAGGGAGGCCGCTTTTTGCGCGGCCCCCCGGTCTTGGCTCACTTTAAAAATGTCTTGTAATCCGCCAGGTTGCGCAGCAGCAGGCTGGGGGTATCCAGCCCATAGGGGCAGTGGCTGGTACAGTGCCCACAGTGCACGCAGTTTTCAATGCGGAACATCTTCTCCTGCGCCTGGGGGGTCAGATGGGCGGCGCTGGGCGATCGGCGCAGCAGCAGGCTCATCCGGGCGGCGGTGGGGATATCAATCCCCGCCGCGCAGGGCAGGCAGTACCCGCAGCCGCGGCAGAATTCACCGGCCAGCTCCTGTTTATCATGGGCAATCAGCGCGGTCATTTCCTCATCCATCACGGGCGGGTTTTCCTGGTAGCTCAAAAATTCGTCCAGTTCGCTCTCCCGCTGAATGCCCCAGATGGGCAGGACGTTGTCAAATTCATTCAAAAAGGCGTAAGCGGCATCCGACCGGGTGATCAGACCGCCGGACAGACCCTTCATGCAGATAAAGCCTACGTTCTTTTCCCGGCACAGGTTCACCAGCTGCTTGTCCTTCTCGCTGGCCAGATAACTGAACGGAAACTGCAGGGTATCATACAGACCGCTTTCCACAGCCTCGGTAGCCAGGGGAAGACGGTGATTGGTAATGCCGATAAAGCGGATTTTCCCCTGCTTTTTCGCCTCTGTCATACACTCGTACAGGCCGGTTCCGTCCCCGGGTTTGGGGCAGAAATCGGGATTATGGAACTGGAAGATGTCGAGATAATCCGTTTGCAGCAGGGAAAGGCTCGTCTCCAGATCCTTCCAGAAGCCCTCCGGCGTTTTGCTGGGGGTCTTGCTGGCCAGAATAATCTCGCTGCGCACATTCTTCAGGGCGTACCCCACCTTTTCCTCGCTGTCCGTATAGACGCGGGCCGTATCAAAAAAGCGGATGCCGTTCTGATACGCTTTGCGCAGCAGGAAAGCCGCCTCCTCTTTTCCGATGCGCTGAATGGGCAGACAGCCAAAGCCGTTTTTGTTCACCGTAATGCCGGTTCTTCCCAGTGTGACCGTTGTCATGGTACCGTTCTCCTCTCTGTCTGTTCTTATATATCTTTTTTTAGTTCGGTCAGGGCGGCCGAATCGTTATACAGATGATAATAAATTCCCTTTTTCGCCATCAGCTCCTCGTGGGTGCCCTTTTCGGCGATCCCCTCTTTGGTCAGAACCAGGATCACGCTGGCATTTCGGATGGTGGTCAACCGGTGCGCAATGGTAAAGGTGGTGCGCCCCTTGGCCAGCTTTTCCAGCGAGTGCTGCACTACGCGCTCGCTCTCGTTATCCAGGGCGGACGTGGCCTCGTCCAGAATCATGATGGGCGGGTTCTTCAAAAACGCACGGGCAATACTGATGCGCTGTTTCTGTCCGCCGGACAGCTTCAGACCGCGCTCGCCCACATAGGTGTCGTATCCATCGGAGAGCTGCGAGATAAACTCATGGGCACCGGCCTGTTTGGCGGCCTGCACCACCTCTTCATACGAAGCGCCGGGCTTTCCGTATACGATGTTGTCGAACACGGTGCCGCTGAACAGATACACATCCTGCTGCACCATACCAATCTGGGTGCGCAGAGAGCGCAGGGTCAGTTTCTTTACATCCTGCCCATCCACCAGTACGCGGCCGCCGGTCACATCGTAAAAGCGGGGGATCAGGTTGCACAGCGTGGTCTTCCCCCCGCCGGAAGGGCCCACCAGTGCCACGTTGTCCCCGGGATGCACATGCAGGTCGATGTGCTGCAGGACTTCTTTCCCCTCTTCATTATAGCGGAAGCTCACGTTCTCAAAGCGGATATCGCCCTTTACATCCCTGAGCTCCCTGGCGTCCTCCTCATCCTTGATATCAATGGGGGCATCCATAATCTCGATAAACCGCTCGATTCCGGTCATGCCGCGCTGGAACTGCTCCATAAATTCCACAATCCGGCTGATCGAAGTCAGCAGCGTCGAGATATACAGCAGATAGGTCACCAGCTGCGGGGCGGTCAGCGTACCGTTTTTCATAAACAGGGCGCCCACCACCACGCCGATAATGTACATCAGCCCGTTGAACATTCTGGTTGAGGTGTGGAATCCGGCCATATAGCGATACGAGAGCTTTTTGATGCTGAGAAACTTCCCGTTGCCCTCCTGGAATTTCTCGTTCTCGATCGCCTCATTGGCGAAGGATTTGACCACCCGTACCCCCAGTAAGCTGTCCTCAACCTGGGCGTTGATCTCACCCATCTGCACCCGGGAGCGCTTGAACTGGACGCGCATTTTCCGGTTGAAATAGACCGATACTGCCAGCATCACCGGCAGCACCGCAAAAATAATCAGCGTCAGCAGGGGATTCATCGGGAACAGAATGCAGAACGAAGCCACAATTTTCAGCCCGGCAATGAAAAATTCCTCCGGACAGTGGTGGGCAAATTCCGTTACGTCGAACAGATCGCTGGTAATGCGTCCCATAATCTGGCCGACCTTCGTATCGTCATAATAGGAAAACGACAGCTTCTGCAGATGGTCGAACAGATCGCGGCGCATGTCGGTCTCAATCTTGGCACCCATCACATGCCCCACATCCGAGACAAAGTAGTTGGCCGCGCCGTCGATAATACGCATCAGCAGATAGAAAGCCCCCACCTGCAAAATAATCGAAACCGTCAGGGATTCCAGATCATTGGTTCCCATGTCGGTCAGATACTGCACAATGAGCGGCAATACCAGTTCACACACCGTGGTCAGCGCCGCACAGAACAGGTCCATGACCAAAATCCAGCGGTACGGATAGAAATAAGGGATAAATCGCCGAAGCAGATAGGATACCTTTTTCTGGTCGGGATTTTTCGCTTTTGCCATCGAATTTGTGCCTCCTCTCCTTTTCCCGTTTTCCTGTGGGAAAAGCAGGCCCCGCCTTCCGGCAGCATTGCCGAAGAGCGGGAGCCGTTCCTCTCGTTTTTCATCCAAACACATTCGGCAGGGAAATTCCCGGCCGCTGTGCTTTATTCCGTATCCAGCCAGTCAATGATGCTCTGTGCGGCCATGTTGTTCATCTTCACAAACGCATCGCGGGTAAAGGTGGCAATATGGGGAGTGAGCATCACGTTTTCACACGACAACAGCGGGCTGTCCGTCTCCGGTTCACGGGGGAACACATCCACCGCCGCACCGCGGATTTTACCCTGCTGCAGCGCTTTGGCCAGCACCGCCTCGTCGCACACCGGTCCGCGGGCCGTGTTGATCAGCACCGCATTCGCTTTCATTTTTCCCAGTTCCTCTTCCCCGATGAGATGGAAAGTCTGCTCGGTCAGCGGACAGTGCAGAGAAACAAAGTCGCTCTCCCGCAGCAGCTGCTCCAGCTCTACGTATTCGGCACCCAGCATCTTCTCCTCAGTCATACGGCGGCGGCGGGAATAATAGAGAACCCGCATACCGAATGCCCCGGCCCGGCGGGCCACTTCCTGCCCGATTCCGCCAAAGCCGATCAGGCCGATGGTTTTCCCATTCAGACCCATAGCCAGCATCCGCTGCCACTTTCCCTGCTTCATCGCCGCATCCTGCTGGGGCAGCAGACGGGCAAAATTGAGGACAAACGCCATGGTCAGCTCGGCCACGGCCTCCTCCACGGCGCCCACGGTGCGGGTCACGCGGATGCCGCACTGCTCGGCAGCCGCCAAATCCACATTGTCAAATCCCACGCCCCGGCGGGCAATCACCCTCAGTTTGGGCAGCTTTTTCAGCAGTTCCGCACTGTACTGCTCGGCGCCGGCGATCACGGCGTCGGCGTCCTTGATAAAATCATACACATCCTCCTGCGGCAGCGCACGGTTGCCCGGAATCTCGCTAACCTCAAACCCGCTTTTCTGCAAAAGCCTGACGGTACAGGTGTCCACCGCAGAAACATCCTCCGCCAAAATACAAACTTTGCGCATATTCGGCACCTTCTCCTCTTTTTCTCGCACATCCGGGGTG
>JBJEQH010000023.1:0-4599 GCA_051881655.1 Candidatus Heritagella sp.
GCCTCTCTCTACGGGCTGGCAGACGGCACGAAAATCGAGATTTCCAATCAGGAGGAAGCCGATCGGATTCTTGCCGCTCTGGACGGGGCGGAATTCCGCGTGGAAAGCGTAAAAAAAGGACAGCGCCGCCGTTCCCCGGCCCCGCCCTTTACTACCTCCACCCTCCAGCAGGAGGCCAGCCGGAAGCTGGGATTTCAGGCCCGTCGTACCATGAAGGTGGCCCAGGAGCTGTATGAAGGCGTGGAAATTGCCGGAATGGGTGCCGTGGGTTTGATCACCTATATGCGTACGGATTCGCTGCGCATTTCAGAGGATGCGATCCGCGAAGTACGGGAGTATATTGAAAATCAGTTTGGCGGCAAATATGTTCCGGATAAAGAGCGTCACTTTAAAACCCGGGCCAACGCCCAGGACGGCCATGAAGCCATCCGTCCCACCTCGGTCAGGCTGCAGCCGGAGGAGATCAAGGGCAGTTTGACCAGTGACCAGTATAAATTGTATTCGCTGATCTGGAAGCGCTTTGTGGCCTGCCAGATGAGCAACTGCCTGATGAACACCACCCAGGCCAATATTCTGGCCGGGGATTACCTCTTTAAAGCCTCCGGCTCTCAGGTTACCTTCGACGGTTTTACGGTGCTGTATGAAGAGAGTACGGAAAAAGGCGGAGAAACCGCTTCCTATCTGCCGGTCATGGAGCCCGGAACGCCCATTCGCGCAAAGGAATTGACGGGAAATCAGCACTTTACACAGCCCCCTGCTCATTATACGGAGGCCTCGCTGATTAAGGCACTGGAAGAAAACGGAATTGGCCGGCCGTCCACCTATGCGGTCACCATCTCGACGATTACCGCGCGGGAATATGTCCGCCGGGAGGGAAAAAACCTGATCCCGACGGAACTGGGGGAAGTTTCCACAAAGGTGATGAAAGAGCATTTCCCCAAGATTGTGAACGTCCGTTTTACGGCGCAGATTGAAAATGAATTGGATGCCGTACAGCGCGGAGAAGAAAACTGGGTACAGACTCTGCACAATTTTTACGGGGACTTTGACAAAACACTGCAAAAGGCCAAAGCGGATATGGATGGCGTAAAGATTACGCTGAAAGAGGACCAGACGGATATTATCTGTGAGAAGTGCGGCCGCCAGATGGTGGTCAAAATGGGTCGTTACGGAAAGTTTATCGCCTGCCCCGGATATCCCGAGTGCAAAAATATCAAAAAGTATGTCAATTACACCGGCGCGCTGTGCCCCAAGTGCGGCGGCCGGGTGGTTTTGAAGCGTTCGAAAAAAGGGCGCATCTTCTATGGATGTGAAAACTATCCCAACTGTGATTTTGTCTCCTGGGATGAACCCAGCCGGGAAACGTGCCCGCGCTGCGGAAAAACCCTGCTGATCAAAAAAGGAAAGAATCCGAAGCTGTATTGTGTCACGCCCGATTGCGGTTTTGAAAAAACCGGGGAGGACGAATGATGGGCCCGGTAACCGTAATTGGCGCCGGTCTGGCGGGCTGCGAGGCTGCCTGGCAGGTTGCTGAAAACGGGTTTCCGGTAGAACTGGTGGAAATGAAGCCGAAAAAATTCAGCCCGGCCCATCAGTCCGGGTTTTTTGCCGAGCTGATCTGCTCCAATTCCCTGAAGGCGGCCCGGGTGCAAAGCGCTGCGGGACTGCTGAAAGAGGAAATGCGGCGTTTGGGGTCCCTGTTGGTGCCGTGTGCCGATGCCTGTCGTGTACCCGCCGGCGGTGCTTTAGCGGTGGATCGCCACCGGTTCTCGCAGATGGTCACGGAAAAAATCCGCTCGCATCCCAATATCACCGTCCGGCAGGAGGAGGTACAGCATATCCCCGAAGAGGGGATTGTCATCATCGCGACAGGCCCCCTCACCGAGGGGCCCCTGGCGGAGGAGATCTTCTCCCTCTGCGGGGGAAAGCTCAGTTTTTTTGATGCGGCTGCTCCGATCGTCACCGCAGAGAGCCTGGATCGCTCCTGCTGTTTTGCCGCCAGCCGTTATGATCACGGGGAGGACAGCGCGTATTTGAACTGCCCCATGAATAAAGAGGAATACGAGATCTTTTTGGATGCCTTGATTCACGCAGAACGGGCGCCGGTTCATGACTTTGATGTACAGAATCCCAAAGTTTACGAGGGATGTATGCCGGTAGAAGTGATGGGGCAGCGCGGAAAGGATACCCTGCGTTATGGCCCGTTGAAACCTGTCGGTCTGCGGGATCCCCGCACCGGCCATCGTCCGTGGGCGGTCGTGCAGCTGCGCCGCGAGGATCAGGAGGGGACACTCTATAATCTGGTAGGATTTCAGACCAATCTCCGTTTTCCCGAGCAAAAGCGCGTTTTCGGGTTGATTCCCGGCCTGGCCCATGCGGAATTTGTCCGGTATGGGGTGATGCACCGCAATACTTTTCTAAATTCCCCGGGCTTTTTGGGGACGGATTATGCCGTTCTTTCCCGCCCCAATCTCTTTTTTGCCGGACAGATTACCGGAGTGGAGGGGTATATGGAATCGGCTTCTTCCGGGCTGCTTGCCGGGAAAAATGCGGTATGCCGGTTAAAGGGACTTCCCTCTGTCACCTTACCGCGGGAGACCATGATGGGGGCTTTGGCCTGTCATGTGGCCGAGAGTGTCAGCAAGGATTTTCAGCCCATGGGGGCCAATTTTGGTGTGATGCCGCCGCTGGCAGAACCCAAACGGGATAAGTTGGAACGCTATGCCGCTTTGGCACATCGAGGATTACAGGCTTTGGAGCCTATTCGAACTATGTTGGAGGAGGAAGGAATACGATGAAAATTGTGGTAGATGCATTTGGCGGGGATCATGCCCCTCTGGAAATCCTGCGCGGCTGTCGGATGGCCATTGACGAGTATGACGTGGACATCCTCCTGACCGGAAGTGAGACGGTGATCCGGGAAACGGCGGAAAAGGACGGGATCTCGCTTGCCCGTATGGAGATTTTTGACGCACCGGAGGTAATTGCAACGGATGAGTCGCCCAAATCCATCATGCGGGAAAAGAAAAACTGCTCGATGGCCGCCGGCCTCCGGCTTTTGGCCGAGGGGAAGGGCGATGCCTTCATTTCGGCGGGCAACAGCGGTGCGCTGGTCTTTGGCGCCAATATGATCGTTCATCGAATCCCGGGGATTAAGCGCATTGCTTTTGCTCCGGTTATGCCCAAGCACGATGGCTTTTTCATGCTGTGCGACGGCGGTGCCAATGTGGAGTGCCGGTCGGACATGCTGCTGCAGTTTGGAATGATGGGATCCGCCTATCTGGATAAAGTGATGGGTATCCACAACCCCCGCGTGGGTCTTGCCAATGTGGGAACCGAGGATCACAAGGGCGGTACCCTGCAGCATGAAGCGTTTGAACTGCTGCAGAAAAGCGGCCTGAATTTCGTGGGGAACATTGAGGCCCGTGATATTCCCGCCGATGCCGCCGATGTGGTTGTGGCCGATGGTTTTACGGGAAATGTGATCCTGAAGCTCTATGAGGGTGTTGCCATCGAGCTGTTTGGCATGATTAAGGATCTGTTCCAGAAAAATCTGAAAACAAAGTTGGCCGCTGCGCTGGTACTTAAGGATATGCGCGGCATGAAAAAGCGCCTGGATTACAATGAATATGGCGGGGCGCCCATCATCGGTGCCGCCAAGCCGGTGTTCAAGGCCCACGGCAGCGCAAAAGCCAAGACATTTAAAAATGCAATCCGCCTGACAAAAGCGTACGTAGAGGGGCATGTGATTGAAGAGATCTCAGAGGCAATCGCATGCTTTGAGAAGGAGCATGGGGGACAGGTAGAATGAGAGATCTTGCGGAACTGGAAAAAAAACTGCAGTACACTTTTCGCGATAAGGAGCTGCTCCGCACCGCTTTAACTCACTCCTCCTATGCCAACGAACATAAGGGAAAGGCGATCTGCAACGAGCGCCTGGAATTTTTGGGCGATGCGGTACTGGGCGTCGTGGTAGCGGATTATCTGTATCTCCATTTCCCCGATATGCCTGAAGGGGAATTGACCAAAAAAAGAGCGGCTCTGGTTTGTGAAAAAGCGCTGTCTGGCTTTTCCCGTCAGCTGGGGTTGGGCGAATATCTGCGGTTAAGCCGCGGGGAACAGCATTCCGGCGGGAAGGATCGCAACAGTATCCTCTGCGATGTATTCGAGGCGGTTATCGCTGCGATTTACTTGGATGCCGGTATGGAGCGTGCCCGCGAGCACATTCTCCGGTTTGTCCTCCCGCAGATTAAGCAGGCGGGTACCCGCCCCTTCAAGGACTATAAAACCACCCTGCAGGAGATCATCCAGCAGAACCCGGAGGAGGAACTGCGCTATGTCCTGACCGGAGAAAGCGGTCCGGATCACGATAAGCATTTTACGGTCGAAGTCCATCTGAACAGCAATGTCATCGGAAAGGGCGGCGGGCGCAGCAAAAAGGAAGCCGAACAGCAGGCCGCACGGGAAGCCCTGGAATTGATGGGATATTGATGAAAACCGGAAATCTTGCCTTTTTTGTTCCGCATTTGGGCTGCCCCTATCACTGTTCCTTTTGCGACCAGACCTGCATTACAGGGAGCCGGAGGATACCTTCTGCGG
>JBJEQH010000024.1:0-20195 GCA_051881655.1 Candidatus Heritagella sp.
GATTACTCAATTCCCTGTTGGTAAAAATCTATATTTTGCTTGATTTTAAAGGCTTTATAAGGTTTAGCCAAAGTATCTCTTTAACAGACCTTCGAATGCCTTGCCGTGACTCGCTTCGCCGCGAATCCGTCAGATTTTGTACCAGTCGCTGGGATTGCCCGGGCGTTTCGCACCGCATTTGGCACAGGTTCTTCTGGGCGCGCCTGCGCAGCTGTTTTCGTTCGGCTCACCGCACTTTTCACATTTCCAGCGGCGCTCTTCTTCTGATATTGGGTGATACATATCAGGTGCAGTATTGGGATATATGCGTTTGCACTTCGGGCATATGACATGGGAATCCCAGCGGGAATTTTCAAATTCACACCCGCATCGGCAAGTGACCATTCATTTCCCTCCCATTGTGTTTTTATCCTAATACCAAAAAACGGCGGGAACAATCCCGCCGTTTTTTTAGGAATGCTAAAATTATTCGCCGAAATATCTCTTCAGCAGGCCAGCAAAAGCACGGCCGTGTCTCGCTTCGTCGCGAGCCATCTCATGCACGGTGTCATGAATGGCATCCAGGTTCGCAGCCTTGGCACGCTTGGCCAGGTCGAACTTGCCGGCGGTAGCGCCGTTCTCGGCCTCGACGCGCATCTCCAGGTTCTTCTTGGTGCTGTCGGTTACCACTTCGCCCAGCAGCTCGGCAAACTTGGCAGCATGCTCGGCCTCTTCATAAGCGGCCTTTTCCCAGTACAGGCCGATCTCCGGATAGCCCTCGCGATGAGCCACACGGGCCATGGCCAGATACATGCCAACCTCGGTGCATTCGCCCTGGAAGTTTGCACGCAGATCTTCCATGATGTCCTCGCTGGAGCCCTGCGCAACGCCGACCACATGCTCGGCCGCCCAGCTCATCTCACCGCTCTGCTCGATGAACTTCTCTTTCGGAGCTTTGCACTGCGGACAGAAAGCAGGGGCTTCGGTCCCTTCAAATACATAACCGCATACGCCACATACGAACTTTTTCATAAGACTGTTACCTCCATACATATAGAATCTTTTCCTATATTAAATTGCGTGGAAATCCCTGCAATTTAATGTCACTGTTTTTGCTTTTTGCAGCAGACCGGGCACGTACCCCGCAGAAGAAGGTCATAGCTGCGAACCACCAGATTGCTGGTTTTCTCGAGATGCTCGATACTCTCTTCCAAAAAAGCAGGACGCACCAGATCCAGAATCTGTCCGCATTCCACGCACAGAAAATGATCGTGCGCATTCAGCTCCCCATCAAAATGCTCCTGCCCGTTGATAACCCCCAGCGAACGAATGGTGCCATCCTCTTTAAAACGCGTAAGATTCCGATAAACCGTTCCCAGGCTCAGATCCGGATACTCATTTTTCAGTTCCTGATAAACCCATTCGGCCGTAGGGTGGATATGTGACCCGCGGATCTTTTGCAGGATCGCTTCTCTCTTGCGGCTGAAATTTTCCCGCTTCATGCGGTGGAACCTCCTTTTCAAATCAGTAATAGGAATCTTTACTGTTTTTAGTATATCAGACCTTTTCCTATTTGTAAAGGGGATTTTTCAGTTTTTTCTTTTCCAAAAAAAGGATGTTTGCCGGTTGTTCGGGGTTCCCTTATTCCTCCGGTAAGTAACCGGTTTCCTCCGGGGCCGATTCCTCCCTCTCCATTTCAATGGGCTTTAGCCGGTCCACACAACCGGCCGCCACCGCACCGGCCGCAATATTGAAATAATAAGTCAGTACACGCCACAGCACCACCGCCGGCACAATCGTTCCATCGGTAAAAAACATACTGAAGAACAGGTAGAAACTCCCCTCGGCACCACCCGAAGCTCCGGGCAGCGGCACAAAGGCGCTGACCAGCGAAACAAAAGCCTGGGCTGCCATAATGGTCAGAATATCCTGCTCGCAAAAACCAAACGAGCGATACAGGCAATAAGGAACCGAATATCCCACGAAAATCTGCAAAACCGTGAGAATCACGCCCTGTACATACACACGGCGGTTCTTCCCCATCAGGCGCGCGCCATGGTGGAACAGCAGCAGCTGATCGTTGATCTTCTTATACCGGCCCTCCGGATCTTTGCACAGGTGAATCCGGTGTAGCAGCGAGAGCCCTTTTTTCAGCAGCTTCTCCGTTCCCTTGCGGCTGATGGTAAACAACAGCAGCAGGGTGATAAAGGTCCCGTTGCACAGAATTCCGATAATGGTCAAAAAGGAGAAATTGCTGACCTCCCGCTGGAAAAATCCCAAGCGCAGCACCACCATCAAAATGGCCGACAGCACCATCATCACCTGATACACCAGCGTTTTCATAGCGATGACCGAGCCGCTGCGGCCCACATCCATCCCCAGACGCTTCATGTAAAAAATCTGCATGGGCTGCCCACCGGTGGAAAACGGCGTCAGCGCACTGTACAGAATTCCCAGCAGACCGATATCGAACGAATACCGAAAGGACCACTGGGGGCACAGAATTTTGCAGAAAATATTCAGTGTTATTCCCTCAATAAACCAGACAGAAGCCGCCAGCAAAACGGCAGCTACCAGCCACTCCCAAGAAATACTGGGGGCGATCCGCTGCAGCGATCCGATCCCGTCGTTGGCAAACAAAAAGATCAGCAGAATGACCGCCGATATCGCGATGGTAATAATTCCAAACAGATTTCGCTTAATCGTTTGTTTCAAAGTTAAACCTGCCATAATATAAAAACACACGTGGGCATTTCTGCCCGCCTTTCCCCATAATTCATAGAAAATACATCCTGTCTATGTACAGGTGTTATCTCTCATATTGTAATACAAAACCACTTTTCTTACAATCCCCCTTCCTCACAAATCCACAGATAAAAAGCCCGTTCTTCCTGTAAAAAGGCGAAGACCCTGTTTTTCAGACCTTTCTCCAAAAAACAGGGTTCTCTTTTCTAAAAAATCAATCCAGTTCTTTCTTTCCGGTATATAGTTCATAATACCGCCCATGCTGCGCCAGCAGCTCCTGATGGCTGCCGCTCTCCATGATCTCCCCATGCTCCAGCACATAAATACAGCTTGCATTGCGCACGGTGGAAAGCCGGTGGGCAATGACAAAGGTCGTGCGGTTTTTCATCAGGCGGTCCATACCGTGCTCAATGTGCATTTCCGTACGGGTATCCACCGAACTGGTGGCCTCGTCCAGCACCAGGATGGGCGCCTTTGACAGAGCGGCCCGGGCAATATTCAGCAGCTGCCGCTGCCCCTGGGAGAGGTTTGCCCCATCCCCGGTCAACATGGTATCATATCCGTCCGACAGCCGCATGATAAAGGAGTGGGCACTGGCGGTTTTGGCCGCTGCGATCACTTCCTCATCAGTGGCATCCAGCCGGCCATAGCGGATATTCTCCCGCACGGTGCCGGTAAACAGGTGGGTGTCCTGCAGGACCATGGCAATATTCCGGCGCAGATCATCCCGGCGATAATCCCGGATATCCACCCCGTCAATCAGGATCTTCCCCTGATCAATATCGTAAAAACGGTTGAGCAGGTTGGTAATGGTGGTCTTTCCTGCGCCGGTAGAGCCCACGAAGGCAATCTTTTGTCCGGGCTGAACCTGCAGGGTGATATCCTTCAGAATCACCTTCTCCGGTTCATAGCCAAAGGTCACATGGCAGAGTTCCACCTTGCCCTGACTGCTCTCCATGGGAAGGGCGGAAGGCGCATCGTCTTTTTCCGGTTCCTGATCCATCACAGCGAATACCCGCTCGGCACCGGCCAGCGCCGAAAAGATGGTGGTCATCTGCTGCGAGATCTCATTGATCGGACGGCTGAACTGCCGTGAAAAATTGACGAATACCGTCAGACCGCCGATATCGAACTTTTTCAGCGCACACAGAACGCCGCCCACACCGGCCGTTACCGCGTAGGTGATCTGGCTGAGGTTGCCCATCACCGGCCCCATAATGCCGCCGGCGAACTGGGCGCGGATCTGTTTGTCACGCAGGTCGCGGTTGAGAACATCGAATTCTTCCTCACAGATTTCCTCGTGATTAAAGACCTTGACCACTTTCTGCCCGGTAACCGATTCCTCGATATAGCCGTTCACCGCACCCAAGGCCACCTGCTGATCCTGGAAGAACCGGCGGGAATGGGAAGCAATGGCGCCGCCCGCTTTGGCAATCAGCGGCAGGAAAACCAGGGTGATCAGCGTCAGCCATACATTGGTATACAGCATCATTCCCAGAGTTCCCACCAGAGTCAGCACTCCTGAGAAAATGCTGGTCACCGTGTTGTTCAGCATATCGCCGATGTTATCCACATCATTGGTATAGCGGCTCATCAGTTCGCCGTGGCTGTTGGTATCAAAAAAGCGGATGGGCAGCTGCTGCATTTTTCCGTACAGGTCATCCCGGATCTTCTGCAGAGCATTCTGCGAGATATGCACCATAATTCTGGACTGGAAGTAGGTCGCAATAATTCCCAGAAGATACACCCCGGCCATGACCAGCAGTGCGATGGCCAGCCCCTGCAGGTTTCCCTGCCCATTTTCCGGTGCAATAAAGTCGTTGATAATCGGCCGCAGCATATACGAGCCGGCCAGGGAGGAAACCGTGGAGAGGACCACGCACAAAAGCCCCACAATCAAAAGGCCCTTATATGCGGAAATATAGGAAAACAGCCGCTTAAATGTCTGCTTCGTATTTTTGGGCTTACCCCCCATTCCTCCACGGGAGCCATGGGGACCACCGGGGCCACCGGGACCGGGACCCTTTGCTTCCTGCTTGGACGGCTGATTCCCTGCATACGAATACTTTTTCAGCAAATGCTCAAGTCGCTCTTCTCTCGTCATACCGCCTGCGCCTCCTTCTGCTGCGCCATCTGCGATTCGCAGATTTCGCGGTACTCTTCATTTTCCCGCAGCAGCTCTTCATGCGTGCCCATGCCGGTAATTCTTCCTTCCTCCAGCACCAGAATGCGGTCGGCATCTTTCACGCTGGAAACACGCTGGGCAATGATAATCTTCGTCGAATCTTTCAGGGTGGTGGCAAACGCCTCGCGGATGCGGGCCTCGGTGGCCGTATCCACTGCACTGGTGCTATCGTCCAGAATCAGGATCTTCGGCTTTTTCAGCAGGGCGCGGGCAATGCACAGCCGCTGCTTCTGCCCGCCGGAGACGTTCACGCCACCCTGGCCCAGCTCGGTTTGATATCCCTCGGGAAAGCTCTGAATAAACGGGTCAGCCTGGGCCGCCCGGGAAGCAAGCAGCAAATCCTCCTCCCCGGCATCCTCCTGCCCCCAGCGCAGGTTTTCCTCGATGGTACCGCTGAACAACACGTTCTTCTGCAGCACCATACCCACACCTTCCCGCAGATGATACAGGGAGTACTCCTTTACGTCCACATCGTCCACCAGCACCTGACCCTCATCCGCATCATACAGACGGGGGATCAGCTGCACCAGCGAGGATTTTCCCGAACCGGTCGAGCCGATAATGCCCACCGTTTCCCCGGGATTGGCGGTAAAGGTGATATCCTCCAGCACCTTTTCCTCGCGGTTTTTGTAATACCGGAAACTGACATGGCGGAATTCAATTTTCCCCTTTTTCACGGTGCGGTCCCGGTCGCTGGCTTTGTCATCGGTCAAATCGACCTCGGTTTCCAGCACCTCGGTAATCCGGTGCACCGAAGCCATGGCCCGCGAGCTCTGCAGCAGGATCATGGAGAGCATCATCAGGCTCATCAGAATCTGTGTGACATAGGTCGTAAAAGCGGTCAGATCGCCCACCAGCATACCGCCGGCGATCACCTGCTGCCCACCGAACCACACCACCGCCAGCGTAGTAAAGTTCATGATAAAAATCATCACCGGCATGATAGTAATCATCAGATTCAAAGCCTTCAGCGAGGATTCCTTCAGATCGCGGTTGGCATCGCCAAAGCGCTTTACTTCATGGCCGCTGCGCACAAAGGATTTGATCACACGGATATTGGTCAGCCCCTCCTGAATGGTGGAGTTGAGAGAATCAATCTTTTTCTGCATGATCGTAAACCGCGGGAAACCAATGCGGATGACAATCACAATGGCAATAATCAGGACAGGCAGCACCGCGGCAATCACCAGGGCCAGGCTGGGATTCATGGAAACGGCCATAATAACCGCCCCGATCAGCATACCCGGTGCCCGCAGCAGCATAATCATTGCCATACGCACCATATTCTGCAGCTGAGTCACATCGTTGGTCAGCCGCGTTACCAACGAGCCGGTTGTGTATGTATCCAGATTGGAAAAGGAAAAAACCTGTACCTTGTGATACAGATCACACCGCAAATCCGAAGCAAAGCTGGCCGAGGCCCGGCAGGCACAGTAGTTGCCCCCCACACCGCCGATCAGCATCATAATGGCAACGCCCACCATCATCAGGCCCTGCTGAATGATAAATCCGGTATTGCCGTCCGGCACACCCGTATTGATAATATCGGCCATCATGCTGGGCATCAGCACTTCGCCCACCACTTCCGTCAGCATCAGGATTGGTCCCAATAGAAAAAAGGGCCAGTATGGTTTGATATACTTTCCATAGCGTTTCATAAGGAAAATCGCCTCCCTTTTCCTCTTCTTTCTCATATTTCTACACTGTCTTTTTTATGATAATCATCCGTTTTTTAATTGTCAAGAGAACAGATAATACGTTTACCATTTCTTCACAAATTCTTTCTCGCCGCAAAAAGAGGAACCGCACTCCCCCAATAGAGCATGGTTCCTCTTTGCTATAGCAGCATACTTCGCAGGCATATGAGTATTTTTTTCTCCCGGCGGCTGACCTGTACTTGGGTCATCCCCAGCTCGGCGGCCGTCTGGCTTTGGGTCTTTCCCTGGAAATACCGGCGGATAATCAGGGCGCGGTCTTTTTCTTCCATGGTCTGCAGGGCCTGGCGCAGTGCCATTCTCTCCCCCATCTCCTCGGTGCCGTCCGGCACGGGAATATCCTGCTGCCCTTCCCGCTCCTCATTGGGGTCCGCCGTCAGAGAGAGCGGTGCCCGGGTGGCGGAGAGGGCCAGTGCCGCGTCCTCCCGGCTGACCCCCAGCAGAGCGGCCAACTCGTCCATATCCGGCAGGGGCAGGCCCCGCTGCTGACGCTGCTCCATTTCTTCCCTGGCCCGCCGGGCCAGATCCCGCATCCGGCGGGACACGCGCACGCTGCCGCCCTCCCGGAACAGGCGGCGCATCTCCCCTAAAATCAGCGGTACCGCGTAGGTGGAAAAGCGGAAGCCGCGACCGGGATCAAACCGGTCACAGGCCAGGATCAGCCCGACGCACCCCGCCTGCACCAGTTCCTCGTATTCCACACCCTTTCCCTGCAGCCGCCCCGCACAGGCATAAACCAGGCCCATATTCTCCTCAATGCGCCGCTGCCGGTCCCTGGTTTCCTCCCCCATGCTTTATGCCCCTTTTCCGGCCGGGGAGGCCGGCACATGGGGCTGCAGTTTTTTGATCAGGGTCACGGTGGTCCCGCTGCCCGGGCGGGAGCGAACCTTCACCTCATCGCAGAAGCTCTGCATCACCGCAAACCCCAAACCGGCCCGTTCTTCTTCCGGCGCGGTGGTATACAGGGGCTCCATGGCCTTTTCGATATCGGCAATTCCCACGCCCTTATCCCGGATTTTCACCTGAATCACATACTCCTCCACCTGGCGTACCGTTATGTACACGGTGCCCACCGTCCCACGGTAGCCGTGGACAATGGCATTGGTGACGGCCTCGGAGACCGCGGTGCGCAAATCGGACAATTCGCTGACCGTGGGGTTGAGCTGCGAGACAAACACCGCCACCACCGAACGGGCCAGCGCTTCATTCTGCGAGAGACTGGGAAAAGACGCGGTCATCTCATTTTTTCCTTTCATGGGTTTTCCTCCTCTTCCTCCTGTGTTTTTTCAATCCGGCACAGCCCGGCCACTCCGCTCAGGCGAACCACCTTTTCCAGCGGCTCGGATAAATTCTGCAGCACCACCTCGCCATGCCACAGCTGTGCTTTTTTATACCTCCCTAAAATCAGCCCGATACCGGAGCTATCCATAAAGGGCACCGATGTAAAGTCAAGGCGCAGCGTTTTGGGGCGCATTTTCTCTGCGGTCCGGTCGATCTCTTCCCTCATCTCCTGGGCGCCGTGGTGATCAATCTCCCCCGACAGGCGGGCCGTCATGCTGGATTCTGTCAGCAGCAGTCTTACTCCCACTTTTTTCTCTTCCTTTCTGTCTGAATATTCCCGGCCGGTTTCCCCCAAAAGGAGGAAGGCCGGCTTTTCCTATTCTCTCTTTTTTTCTCTCTTTTATTCCCGGAAATTCCTTCCTGCAAGCGGATTTTGGAAAGGGATCCAGAAAAGAACTCCCCTATGGTTTTTAGAATTTTCCTATTGTAATATAATTTATTTTCTATACGATTTGGATTCGCTTTTCTCAAAAAGAAACGGCCTGCCCCGTATGACTCTCATCATACGGGACAAGCCGTAAAAAAACCGATGCTTTCTGTCGTCTGCTCTTATTTTTCCATCAGGTACGGGCGCACTTCTGACGCCAGATAGAAGGACCCGCACACCACCACTGCGCCATCCTCCCCGGACAGCTTCTTTGCCAGTTTCAAGGCCTCGGGGATGGAAGCCATGGGCCGGCAGTCCGGGCAGTAGTGGGAGGCCACCTCCGCCAGAGCCCCGGCCGTCATCGAACGGGGATTCCGGGGCTGCAGGGTCAGCACATGGGAGAACAGCGGCACCACCCGGGACAAGGCGGTTTCGCTGTCCTTATCCGCCATCATTCCGATAACGGCAGTCAGTTTTTTCCCGGGCAGATAGGTTTCCAGTACCTGCCGCAGCGCCGCCGCGCAGCCGGGGTTGTGCCCGCCGTCCAACAGAATCAGGGGCTTTTCCCCCAGCACCTCCATGCGCGCCGGAATACGCGCAGCGGCAAATCCTTTCTGCACGCTCTCATCGGGCAGATTCCATCCCTTCTCCCGCAGGATGGACACACCCGCCAGCACATTGGCGGCATTCAGGCGCTGGTGCTCCCCGATAAAGCGCATGGAGAGGGGGACCGTCCCCTTCCACAGCAGCCGGGTTCCGGAGATGGTGGTCTCCTGTACGGTGACATCCCCGGCCGCGGCCTGCACAAAGCGGGCCCCTTTTTCCCGGCAGGACTGCTCCAGCACCCGGCGGGCGCCCTCCGGCTCATCGGGGTACACCACGGCGGTGCCGCCCGGCTTGATAATTCCGGCCTTTTCAAAGGCGATCTGTTCGACAGTATCCCCCAGAATGGCCGTGTGGTCCAGGGAAATCGAGGCGATTACCGCCAGCTCGGGCACATCAATCACATTGGTCGCGTCAAACCGGCCGCCCAGGCCAACCTCCAGCACCACGATGTCGCACTGCTCCTTCTGAAACCACAGGAAGGCCATGGCGGTGATGTACTCAAACTCCGTTACATAGATGTTCTCCCTCTCCATGGCGGCCACCACCGGATCCACGGCCTCCACCAGCGGGATCACGTCCTCCTCTTCGATCATCGCCCCGTTTATAATGAACCGCTCGCGAAAATCAATCACATATGGCGAGGTAAACAATCCGGTCCGATATCCCGCCTGCTGCAGGATGGACGCCAGAAGGGTACAGGTCGTTCCCTTTCCATTGGTACCGGCCACATGGACAAACCGCAGGGATTTCTGCGGATCCCCCAGCCGGTGCAGCAGTTCCGTGATATTGGCAAGGCCCGCCTTGATCCCAAAGCGCAGCCGGCTGTCCACCTTTTCCATCGCCTGCTGATACGTCATCTTCTCTTCCTCCTTTTGCCCACGGATGAAGAGGCCGGGCCCTTTTTGGGGGTCCGGCTGTCTTCCCTGTATGATTTTCCCCCGGCTCACTGCAGGGCGGCCATTTCCTCCTGCAGCAGACGGATCTGTGCCTGCAGCTTTTCGCCGTTCTGGCGCACGCCGTCCACCACGTTCTGGGGGGCACGGCTCATAAATTTCTCATTATTCAGCTTGGCGTTGACCGTATCCAGCTGCTTCTGCGCCGAAGCGAGCTCTTTCTCCAGGCGCTTTCTCTCCGCTTCTTTGTCCACCAGCTCGTCCATGGGGATATACACCTTGGCGCTGCTGGTCACAATGCTGACGGCGCCCGGCACCTCGAAGCCCGGGCCGATGGTCACCTTGTCGGCATAGCACATCTTCTGCAGAATGGCAACGCCGTCCTCGAACAGCTCCGGCCGGTCGGTGGCCACAAACAGCTGGGCCCGGCGGCCCATGGGCACGTTCATCTCCGCGCGGCGGTTGCGCACCCCGCGGATCACATCCATCAGGCTTCTCAGCTCGTCCTCCGCCTGGGGGAAGTTCAGTGCCTCGTCATACTCCGGCCAGTGCGAAACCATGATGGATTCGCCCTCGTGGGGCAGGCTCTGCCAGATTTCCTCGGTGATATACGGCATAAACGGATGCAGCAGCTGCAAAGTGCGGCTCATGACCCACACCAGCACCTGGCGGGCCGCCTGGGCGCTCTCGGCGTCGTCGCCGTTCATGCGGATTTTGGCGATCTCGATATACCAGTCGCAGAAGCTGTCCCACAGGAAATCGTACAGCTTCGAGACGGCCACGCCCAGCTCAAACTTATCGAGGTTGTCGGTCACTTCCCGCACCACCTGATTCAGGGCGCTGACAATCCACTTGTCCTCGGCCGTTTTCAGCGGCGGCAGGGCGTTTTCCACCTGATAATCATCCACATTCATGTGGATAAACCGGGCCGCATTCCAGATCTTGTTGGCAAAATTGCGGCTGGCGCTGACCTTCTCGGTGGAGAAACGCATATCGTTTCCGGGGCTGTTGCCGGTAACCAGCGTAAAGCGCAGGGCATCGGCGCCGTATTCCTCGATTACCTCCAGCGGGTCAATGCCGTTGCCCAGGGATTTGCTCATCTTGCGGCCCTGGGCATCGCGTACCAGCCCGTGGAACAGCACGGTTTTAAACGGCGGCGTTTTCATATGCTCGCAGCCGCTGAAGATCATCCGGGCCACCCAGAAGAAGATAATGTCGTAGCCCGTGACCAGGGTATCGGTGGGATAGAAATATTTCAGTTCCGGGGTCTCATCCGGCCAGCCCAGGGTGGAGAAAGGCCACAGCGCCGAGCTGAACCAGGTATCCAGGGTATCGGGATCCTGGGTCAGGTGGGTTTTGCCGCACTTGGGGCAGGTGTGGGGCGTTTCCTTGGATACGATCATCTCGCCGCAGTCGTCGCAGTACCAGGCGGGGATCCGATGGCCCCACCACAGCTGGCGGGAAATGCACCAGTCCTTGATGTTCTCCATCCAGTTGTAGTAGATCTTCTCCATGCGCTCGGGAATCAGGCGAACCGATCCGTCCTTTACGCACTCAATGGCCGGCTCGGCCAGGGGCTTCATCTTGACAAACCACTGCTTCGACACCATGGGCTCCACGGTGGTGTGGCAGCGGTAGCAGGTGCCCACCTCGTGCTGCAGGGGCTCGGTGCCCTTCAGATAGCCGCCCGCTTCCAGATCGGCCAGAATGGCTTTTCTCGCCTCCTGCGTGGTCATGCCGGCATACTTGCCGCAATCCAGCACCTCGGGCTCATCGGCGGCAGCCTTCCCGCTGGCAATCAGCTCATCCGCGGCCGCCTTGTCCGCCGCACCGGTCATGTGCCCGTCATAGGTAAAGACCCGCACGATGGGCAGCTGATGGCGCTTGCCCACCTCATAGTCGTTGGGATCATGGGCCGGGGTGATCTTCACCACGCCCGTGCCCTTTTCCATATCGGCGTGCTCATCGCAGACAATGGGAATCTCTTTATTCAGAAGCGGCAGAATCACATGGCAGCCGTGCAGGTGGGCATAACGGGGGTCCTCCCCGTTGATGGCCACAGCCGTATCGCCCAGCATGGTCTCCGGCCGGGTGGTCGCCAGCTCCAGCGTCTCGCCGGTCTCCTTGACCGGATACAGCAGGTGCCAGAAATGTCCGTCCTGGGTCTTGTACTCCACCTCGGCATCGGAAATCGAGGTATTGCAGTGAGGGCACCAGTTTACCATGCGGTTGCCGCGGTAGATCAGGCCCTTTTCATACAGGTTGACGAACACTTCTTTGACGGCCCGGCTGCAGCCCTCATCCATCGTGAAGCGCTCACGGTCCCAGTCGCAGGAGGAGCCCAGCTTTTTCAGCTGCTCGACAATGCGGCCGCCGTATTTCTCCTTCCAGGCCCAGGCGCGCTTCAAAAATTCCTCGCGCCCGATCTGCTCCTTGGTGATTCCCTCTTTGCGCATGGCCTCGACAATCTTGGCCTCCGTTGCGATGGAAGCGTGGTCGGTTCCCGGCAGCCACAGGGTGGAATACCCCTGCATCCGGCGGAAACGGATCAGGATATCCTGCAGCGTTTCATCCAGCGCATGGCCCATGTGCAGCTGGCCGGTGATGTTCGGCGGCGGAATCACAATGGTGTACGGTTTTTTCTCGGGATCCACTTCCGCGTGAAAATAGCCGCCCTGCATCCAGAAATCGTAGATGCGGCCCTCCACTTCCTGCGGTTCGTAGGCTTTTGCCAATTCTTTGCTCATATTGTCAGCCTCTCTTTCCAGGTTTTTGCACAGCCCGTGTTTCAGGAAATCAGATTTTGATAAAAAGAAAAGCCCCGGACGCCATCTTCCGGCATCCGGGGCGAAACGACACAGCGTTCCGCGGTACCACCCGCGTTCGGCAGATTTCTCTGCCCTTTCCGGCCCATAACGGGGACCCTCCGGCCGCTTCTACTCCCCAGCGGGTTTCGACGCGGCGGCTCCGGGGCGACGCATCCGCAAAAGATCCCTGCCGGCTTTCACCCACCGCCGGCTCTCTGAAAAAGGAAATCCCTCGCCTTTTTCCCCATCACAGCCATTTTCTGTCCTTTATATTATAGCGGAAAACCGCCCGCTGTCAAGGAAAAAATGGTCCTTCCCCCGGCTTTACCGATACACCCGCTCCCGGTCCGGATGCTCCCCGGACCAGCCGCACTCCGGCATTTCGCGGATCATCCGGCGCTCCTCTTCGGAGAGAGAGAACGAAAACACATCCAGGTTCTCGCGCATCCGGGCGGGATCGGCGGATTTGGGCAGGGGCATAATCCCCTCCTCCAGCAGAAACCGCAGGCACAGCCGGGCCAGGGACACCCCGTGTTTCTTTGAGAGGGCGATCAGCAGTTCATTTTGAAAAACGCGCCCGCGGCTGATCGGGCTCCAGGCCTGTACCAGAATCCCCCGCTCCCGACAGAAACGCACGGTCTCCGGCTGCATGTACCCGGGGTGGCATTCAATCTGATCCACCACCGGCACGGTCATCCCGTCCAGTACCTGCAAATGGTACGGCAGGAAATTGCTGACCCCGATGGCCCGCACCTTTCCCACGCGCCGCAGTTCTTCCATGGCCCGCCAGGTTTCCCGGATTTTTTCCTCCCAGTTTTCCTCGTGCAAATCCGCCCGGGGCCAGTGGATCAGATACAGGTCCACCTCTGAAAGGCCCAGCCGCTGCAGGCTGCGGTCACAGGCCCGCAGGGTGTTTTCATACCCCATCTCGGTTTTCCACACCTTGGTGGCCACCTGAAACTCCCGCCGGGGGAGGCCGCTCTTTTTCAGGGCCGAACCGATCGCCTCTTCATTGCCATAAAAGGAGGCGGTATCCAGATACCGGTAGCCGGTTTCCAGCGCAGCGCAGATGGTCCGGTCCCCCTCCTGCAGGGTCGCCTTATATGTGCCGTACCCCACTGCCGGGAGAACCATTCCATTTGAAAGCGAAAAGGTCTTCATTTTCTTTGAGTTCCTCCTTGTCCCGTCCCTTCCAGCAGAAAAGCCGCGGCCTCCTCGGCCGCAATGGCGCCGTCACCCACGGCGGTACTGATCTGGCGCAGGCTCTTTTTCCGGCAGTCCCCGGCGGCAAACAGGCCGGGAACATCGGTGTGCATGCGCTCGTCGGTGAGGATATAGCCGCCTTCATCCAGCGCACACAGGCCCCGGCACAGGGCGGTATCCGGTGTGTGCCCCACCGCGATGAACAGCCCGTCGGCCGGCAGGATCTGCGTTTCGCCGGTTTTCCGGTTCTGCACCGTCACCCCGCACAGCTTGCCGTTCTCCTCGTGCAGGGCAGTCACCGTGCTGTCCCAGCGGATCGCGACTTTCTCCTCGCTTTTCACCCGCTCTGCCGTCATCGGCGTACAGCGCAGGGTGTCCCGCCGGTGCACCAGCGTCACCTCGGCGCACAGTCCGGCCAAAAACAGCGCATCCGCGGCGGCCGTCTCGCCGCCGCCCACTACCACGGTCTTCTTTCCCCGGAAGAAGGCGCCGTCACAGGCCGCGCAGTAGGAAACACCCCGCCCGCGCAGCCGGTCTTCCCCCTCTACTCCCAGGGGGCGGGGCTGTCCGCCCAGCGCCAGAATGACCGTCCGGGCCAAAAAGGGCTCGTCCTTCCCCCCGGGGGTCACAAGGAATCCCTCTTCCCGGCGCGCAAGGCTCTGTACCGCCTGGTACGCCACACGGGCACCGGCCTTTTCCGCCTGCTGCTGCATCTGCATCGCAAGCTCCGCCCCGCCGATCCCATCGGGAAACCCGGGGTAATTCTCAACCCAATGGGCCGTTCCCATCTGTCCGCCGGGCAGCGCTTTTTCCACCATCGCCACTTCCCGGCCGCTGCGGGCCGCATACAGCCCGGCCGTCATCCCGGCGGGGCCCGCTCCGATTACCAGAATATCCACTGTTTTCAAAAAACTGTCCCCTTTCTCTGCTATCTTTCCGCTTTTTCTCTATCATACCGGTTTCCCCGGATTCTGTCAAAAATTTTCCTCTTTTCTTTTTTCCCCTTTCCTCCCTCCAAAAAGGATCCCCGCTCCACTAACGGAGCGGGGATCCTTTTTACCACAGCAGATCGAGCAGCAGCAGCGCCGTCACCCCGGGAATCCCCGCGGCACCGGAGACCCCGATGGACAGCGGCGTGACCGGGATGCTCACCCCGGTAAAGCGGCCGCACAGATTGACCAGGGCCAGTACCGACCACCCCAGCAGCATGGATGTACAGGTGTGCAGCAGCGCGCGCTTTCTGCCGCACAGCTTCTGCACCAGCCACAGAGCGAGCAGCACCCCGCCGCTCACCCAGAGAACCGCCGTATCCATTCCTTCCATCATCCTTTCTGTTTTCATCAGAAAGGGGAAATGTGCACATTCTGTTCGCGGGCCATACGCAGCAAATAACGGTACCGGGCCCGCAGGGCGCGGCTCTCATAGATGCAGGCCTCGATCAGATCCTCATCCGTCTCCAGCCGAAACCACGCTTCGTTGCAGGAGAGCAGCCGCGAAACCTCGCGGATTTCCTCCGCAAGGGGGCTTTCCTCCTGTTTTTTTGTCTTTTCCTGCGGAAGGGCAATCATTTTCAGCGCCAGCTCCATAACAGCACTCCACCTCTCTTGTCTCAGGATATGCTGTCATTGTGCGCCGTTATGCCGCCGCTTATACAAAGAATAGGGGCTTTTTTATTCCACCGGCTCGAAATCAATCTTGCCGCTGGCCACATCGGCCGAGATCACCCGAATGCGCAGCGGCTGCCCGATGGTCAGGGTCTGGCCGTTGCGGCGGTTGTACAGCTTCAGGTTGCCATCGTAGTCAAAATCGGCCCCCACAAAGCTCTCGCAGGGGACAAATCCTTCGGCGCTGCTGGGCAGCTGCACGAACACGCCCCGGCGGATCACCCCGCTGATCACCCCGTCGAACTCCTCGCCGATATGGCCGCGCATGAATTCCGCCATATAGCAGTCCTCCGCGCTGCGCTCGGCCGTCATGGCGCGCACCTCCAGGCGGGAGGATTCCTCGGCGGCCGTGGCGCACACCGCCGCATACCGGCGGGTGATCTCCTCCGGCTTTTTCTTCTCCCGGGGAGAGAGCGAGCACAGCGCCGTGAGGATCCGGTGGACCATCAGGTCCGGGTACCGGCGGATGGGCGAGGTAAAGTGGCAGTAATCCTGCAGGGCCAACCCAAAGTGGCCGATGGGCTCGACCGAATAGCGGGCCTTGTCCATGGTGCGCAGCACCTGCGTGCCCACCAGCACCTCGCTGGGGGTATCCTTAACGCGCGTTAAAATGGCGGAAAAATCCCGGGCCTGGGGCTTCTGCCCCATCAGCTCCCTGGCGGGAACCCCCAGGGCCTGCAGCAGGTCGAGCAGTACCTCCACCCGGCGCTGCTCCGGCTGGCCGTGTACCCGATACACAAACGGAACCTGGTATTTTCCGGCCATTTTGGCCGCCGCCGAGTTGGCCAGGATCATCAACTGCTCAATCATGCCCTGGGCCTCCCCCTGTACGCGGGGCTGTACATCCACGCACACCCCGTTCTCATCCAGGGTGAATTTCGGTTCGTTGGAGGACAGGTCCATGGTCCCGCGGGCCCGGCCGTTTCGCTCCAGCTTTTGGGCCAGCTCGCGGGCCGCATTCAGCCCGCGGCGCACCGGGGCGTACTTCTTCTGCAGCTCCGGCCCGGCCGTACCGTCAAACAGGCGGTTGACTTCCTCGTACACGCCCCGCACCCGGGAATTGATCACACTTTTGCGGAACTTGTAGTGCAGCAGGTTGCCCTCCTGATCCAGCTCCAGAATCGCCGACAGGGTCAGCTTGTCCGTGCCGGCGTGCAGGGAACACGCACCGTTGGAGAGAACCTGGGGCAACATGGGGATCACCCGGTCGGCAAAATAGACCGAGGTACCCCGCGCCAGTGCCTCCCGGTCGATCACTCCATTCAGCGGCACATAATGGGAAACATCGGCGATGTGCACCCCCAATTTATAGCCGCTGCGCGTGCGGCTAACACTGACGGCGTCGTCCAGATCCTTGGCATCGGCCCCGTCGATGGTGAACACCGCCGTTCCGCGAAGATCCAGCCGCCCGGCCAGCTCTTCCTCGGTCAGCGGCCGGCTGCCGGATTCCTCCGCTGCCCGCAGCACCTCTTCCGGGAACGGAGCGACAATCCCGTTTTGATCCAGAATCGCATCGGCGCACACCCGCGCACTGTCGCCGCTGCCGTACTTTTTCAGCAGCTTTGCCTGCATACGGTCGCTGCCGGGGTACTGCGACACCAGCTCGGCCTGCACCTTATCCCCCACCTTCACCCGGAAGGGGAAGGGCCGCAGCAGCGGCAGCGGGTAGCGGATGGCGCTGTCGCACTGCAGTACCAGCTCGCCGTAGTCCAGCTGTACGGTACCGGTGGTCAGGCGCGGTGCTTTTTCCAAAACCCGTCGCACGCTGGCCGAAAGCCCCTTTTCATCGGGACGGATGTGCCACAGCTCCACCCGATCCCCTAAAAAGGCGCCGTTGAGCTGACTGCCGTGGATAAACGTATCTCCTTCCCGGTTATCAAACGAGGCAAACGCAAACCCGCGGGAAAGGGATACGATTCTCCCCGTTTCCACCGGTTCCTGCACGGGCTTTACCCGATGACTGCGGTCCACCAGCAGGGAACCCTCCAGCTCCAGCTCTTTCAAAGCGTCGTAAAACACCCCGCTGCCGCAGCCCACGCGGCGCATCAGCTCGCGGGAGGCCAGATCCTCCCCCTCCGGCAGGGCCTGCAGAATTTCCGTAATGGATTCCTTCACCCCGCGGATTCCCATCCCCGCGGATTCCCCGCGGCGGGTATAACTGTCCGATGTACGGCCCATGGAAAAGGACCGGTTCATTCTTCCGTTTTGTCTTTTCATTTTTTACTCTCCCAACTCTGTCTTTTTCCTGCCCGAAACCCCTATTCTTCCATTCTTTCGGTTTTCTTTTGAATCATACGGGGTTCGGCCTGTTTTTCGGGATTCTTTTGATGGGGGCAGAAAAAACGCCCCGCTGACATTCAGCAGGGCGTTCCCGAAAGAACATTTTCTCACATGAAATACATGATGATGTTGATCACGATCACAGCCACGAAAAAGCCGACTGCAATGAACTTGGTCCAACGGGCAAGGAACGCATCAATGGAACGAGCCTTGTTTTTGGAGAAGAACGTATCGGCACCGCCGGTGACCGCACCCATGTTCTGCTGGCTTCCCTCCTGCAGCAATACGATAATGATAATGCCGATCGAGAAGAGAATCAGAATAATTCCGAAAATAACCTCTGCAACTCCCATGGTGAGCCTCCTGAAATCTTGTTAGCTAAATTAGTATAGCATAAGTCATCGAAAAAGAAAAGAGGAAATTTTTCTTTTTTCCGTGTTTTTCCCAATCTCTGCCTGTTTTCCCACCATTTCGTCCGATTTGCCCCACCGGCGGGCACGGCGGTTTTTGGGGGCCGTCATTTTTCGCCCCACACGCTGTGGAGGAACTTTACAACCCGCTCTTTCACTTCCGCCTGATAAAACGCATCGTCTCCGTGATGGGCCCCCTGCAGAACCACATAGGTACAGGGAACGCCGTTTTCCTCCAGAGCACGGGCCAGGCGGTCGCTCTGCTCCGGATCCACCATGTCATCCTCGGTTCCGTGCAGAATCATAAATGGCGGGGTGTGCGCATCCACCCGGTACAGGGGGCTCGCTTCCCGAGCCTTTTCCGGCACGGTCTCCGCCGGGGCGCCCAGCAGCATGGTCATATAGCTGGGTTCCGGCTGCGGGGAGGAAGACCATACATCCACCACCCCGTAAATATCCACCACGGCCTGCACCGCGCTGCTCTCCTGCAGGTATTCCCCCACATCATAATCCCGGATATTCCCGGTCACCCCGGCCATACTGGCCAGATGACCGCCGGCCGATTCTCCCATCACGGCCACCCGGTCCGGATCGATGCAGAACATCGCCGCATGGGCCCGCAGATAGCGGATAGCCGCTTTCACATCCTGAATCTGTGCCGGGAACGGCGCCTCGTTGCTGGTGCGGTACTCAATGCTGGCCACCACAAACCCCCGGCGGGCGTATTCGATCATCTCCGGCACCCAGATATCCTTGTCCATGGTGACAAACCCGCCGCCGCAAATCCAAACGATCAGCGGCAGGGGCGCATGGCCCTGGCCGTGCTTGGGCATGAGGAGATCCATTTTCAGGGGCCGGAAGCTCTGGTCAAACCAGGATACGGGCTGGGCATACGTCACATCGGTCAGCAGCTTGACCGCCTCCAGCTGTACGGGCACGGTGATGATCTCTTTTTTCATGATGGTTTCCCCTTTCTGCGCGGATTCTCATGGAAATCCGGTTCTTTCATTCTTTCATTATAGAAGGGCAAATTTTCTTTGTCAATGCGTGCATATCTCCCCCTATTCCGGGGATGATAGAGCCATACCCGCCCTTTTCCGTATACCGTGCGTTTGCCGAAAAAGCCGGCGGGGGCTGTGGCTGTGGGGGAACACCTCCGCCGGAAAGCCGCAGACACAAGAGGCAGCCCTTCTGTAAAACAGGAGGACTGCCTCTTTCTCGTTACATATGCAGCTGTTCGCCCTCCATATCCTCGGGGGCCGGGGTGGCACCCAGGGCCGGCAGGCTTTTGCGGTACCGCTCGGGCTTTTTCAGGTCCCCCTCCCGGTACAGGCGCATGGAGACCACGCGCTGCCCGCGCTTTACATTCATCACCGCCACCCCCTGGGCGGAGCGGGTGCTTTTGGACTGGATAGCTGCGGTGGAAAACAGCAGCATCCGCCCGGAGGAGGCGGTGAGCAGGATCTCGGCCTCCTGCGGCAGATACAGCATCGCGGTCAGGGGGGCCTTATCACTGTAGGCGCCCACCAGTTTTTTCCGGTTCTGTTTGGTTTCGTAAGCCGCCATATCCACCCGGGCAATTTTTCCGTTTTCAAAAGCGAACAGCATCATCCCGGTGTACGCCGGGATCACCGCCATATAGACGGGCACCTCTCCCTCGTCCATTCCCAGCTTGGCGGGCACATAATCGCCCAAGACGCTCGCCTTGGTATCCGGGAAGTCACTGCACCGGGTTTTGTACACCTGGCACTGGTTCGTAAAGAACAAAAGCTCGGTATTGTTGGTACTCTCCGTCTGCTGGATCACCACATCGTTCTCTTTCAGCTTCTGTTCCCCGCTCATGCGCAGGGACTGGGGGGTGATTTTCTTAAAGTACCCCTCCCGGGTGAAGAACAGATGCACGGGGTAGTCCGGCACCTCTTCCTCCGGCGTGTATTCCTGCAGCTCGCTTTTATAGAGGATGGTACTGCGGCGGGGTTTGCCGTATTTCTCAGCCACAC
>JBJEQH010000025.1:0-4590 GCA_051881655.1 Candidatus Heritagella sp.
AGACAAAGGAGGGCGTTCTGGTGGCGGCCGGGATCACCGGGCTTCCCGCATCACAGGATCCGTGTGAGGAGCGGATTTTTGCGTTCCATATTCACAGCGGAACCCAGTGCAGCGGGGAAGAGGGGGATCCCTTTGCCCGGGCGCTGTCCCATTACAATCCGGACGACTGTGCCCATCCCCATCACGCCGGGGATCTGCCGCCCCTGTTCGGGAACAGGGGCAGGGCCTTTCAAGCATTTTTGACCGACCGGTTCTCCGTGCGGGAGGTCATCGGCCGAACCGTGATTCTTCATGCCGGTCCCGATGATTTTACTTCACAGCCATCGGGAAACGCAGGAGCGAAAATCGCCTGCGGCCTGATTGAAGCCGTAAAGGGCTGCTGATGCCGGCGGTTCTCCCCGTGAAAAAGGAGCGGGGGCAAAACTTGCCGGCAAAAAAGACCGGAAGAGCGGGAGGAGAATTCCCGTTCTTCCGGTCTTTTTTGCCGGCTGCAGATTCTCTGCGAATTTGCGTTACCATAAAATATTTTCCCTGCAGGGGGCACCCGTCCGATTCCCGTCGGAAACTCAGGCTTCCTCCAGAATCGCTCTGGCCGCGGCGTATTTTTTCCGCCGGCAGACGGCCGTTTCCTCCGTGCCGCCCTCGTGGCCGGACAGCCGTGTTTCGTCGGAATTGTGGGCAAGGTCCGCCAGCTTCACCGCCCGGGCGATGGGATTTTGCCGGATGGCCCGGACATATTCCATATAATCCGTTCCCTCTTTGCGGGTCAGCAGGCGCACGGCTTCGGTCACCTCCGGGGGGAAGTCCCGCTCCAGCTCCTCTATGGTCAGGGGCGTATCCTCCACCACGTCATGCAGCAAGGCCACACAGACGGCGGTCTCGTCCGTCATCTGTTCGGCCAGGTGATAGGGGTGGAAGATATAGGGGATTCCGCTCTTGTCCGTCTGCCCGTGGTGGGCGGCGTAGGCAATTCGCAGGGCCTTGTTGGTAAGCGGTGTGTAGATCATAAAAAGGATCCCCTTTCGCAGTATTCCCGCAAAGATGCGGAAGTTCCCGCAGAGATGCGAAGGTTACCGCAGAAATGCGGAGAATTGCATGATTTTCTGCGGGGAATAGCGGGCCTGAATCGAGCCGTTGTGGGCCTGCGCAATGCTTCGGGCGATGGACAGGCCGATGCCGAACCCCGCCGTTTGCTGGGACCGCGACGGATCGGCCCGGTAAAAGCGGTCAAACAGCTTTTCCGTGTCGATTTCATCCGGCAGGGTACAGGGGTTCTCGGTTTTGATCCGGATGCCCCTTTTTTCCCGGCTGAGCCCCACGCGGATTTCGCCCCCCGGATCGGTATATTTCACCGCATTGTCCAGCAGGATCGAGGTCAGCTGGCGCACGGCATATTCGTCCCCATGATAGACAAGCCCCGGGGGAATTTCCGCGGTGATCGTGTGCCCCTGGGCCGCGGCGTAATCGCGGAAGGAATCCACCACCTCCAAAACGGCGGCGCTGCTGTCAAAATCATGCAGCTGAAGCGGCGGCTTTTCCTCGTCCAGGCGGGAAAGGGTGACCAGGTCGTTGACCAAATGGGTCAGCTTATCGGTTTGGCCCTGAATTTTGTCGATCCACTTGCTTTTCCCGCTCTCCATCTCCAGCACCTTCAGGCTGGTGTTGATCACCGTCAGGGGGGTCTTCAGTTCATGGCTGGCATCGGTGATAAACCGCTTCTGCTTCTCCATGTTCTGGATGATCGGGGTGATCGCGTGCCTGGAAAAGAGCACCACCAGGACAAAAATCAGCAGGATGCTGCCCAGAAAAACCCCCAGGGAGATCATGGCGAAATTCCGCAGGGTGAGAAAATCGTTGTGGCAGTCCAGAAAGATGGCCATATAGCGGTCGGCGCTGTTTTTCACCACATAGAACTTGTAGCTGCCCGTAAATCCGAAGCCCTCGCCCTGCGCCCAGGCGATCTGAAGATAGGTGCCGGCGTCTTCCTCCGTCACGGCGGCGATGTGCCGCAGATCGGCATCGAGCAGAACCCCCTCCCCGGTATAGCGCAGAACAAAATACCGAGTGGAATAGGGGGTTTCCATGGTAAAGGGATCACCGCGGCGGTCCGCTTCTCCTTTCATGCCGTTGGGGAACTGGGGTACCGTGCCCTGATTCTCGTAAATCATTTTCAGGGTGTTCTCCATATTCCCGTTGGCCGAGAGAAAGTTGATCACATTGATCGCAATCCCCACCAATACCATTACTACGGAAACAGACACCATGGTGATGGCGATGAATTTTTTACGTAACTGATGGATCATCCTGCTCCTCCAGGGAGTACCCCAAACCGCGGTTGGCCCGGATGCTCACCCGGGAGCCAATGGCCTTGATTCTCTTTCGAAGATTGGAAATATGCACCCAGACCACATTGATTTCCGCCTCGGCCTCCCAACCCCAAACGCGCTCCATGATCCGCTCGGCGGACAGAACCACCCGGGGAGAACGCATGAACAGCTCCATAATCTGAAATTCGCGGCTGCTCAGCTTCGTGCGGTTTTCCCCGCAGCACAGCTTTCCCGTGTCGCTCTCCAGGGTCAGATCGCCAAAGCACAGTACGCTGGGCCGGTACTCGCTGCCGCGGCGCAGTATGGCCCTCACGCGGGAGAGAAGCTCATCCGGTGCAAACGGCTTTGGCAGATAGTTATCCGCACCGGCGTCAAACCCCGTGATGCGGTCGTCCTTTTCCGCCTTGGCGGTCAGCATCATAATGGGGGTGGAAATCCCATTCCGACGCAGCTTTTTCAAAACCTGAATGCCGTCCATTTTGGGCATCATAATGTCCAGAATCACGGCATCGTATTCCCCCAGCGAGGCATAGTCGTACGCGGCGGCCCCGTCGTATACGGTATCCACCGTGAATTGGTTTTTCTCAAAAAAGACCGTCAGGGCCTCGGCCAGATCCCTCTCATCTTCTGCGAGCAGCAAACGCATATCCAATCACCTGCCATCATTATACGGCAGCCGCCGGGGAAACGCAAGGTTCCCCCGTCTGCCGGTGGATTCCTTTACAGGGTCTCCCGGGAGGGAAGCCGGCCGCACACAATATTCAGATTCCCGTTCCGGCAGCGGAGCTCATCCAGAAATTCCTTGGGGACCTGTTCGCTTTTCAGGACAATGCGGTAGTGCAGCTCGTAGAGCGTTCCCATATGGGTGGTTTTCACCTGATCCAGCCGGTGGGACCGGGTATACCGCTGAAAGAGATCGTCAAACAGCCCGTCATAATCCAGATTTTCCGGGATGGTGATTTTCAGCTCCCTCTCATGCTCGCGGCCCCCGCCGAAATGCAGAAGGGACAGCACGGCCATAAAGACGGCCATCACCATAAAGAACAGCACCGCCAGAAGGATATACCCCATGCCGGTGGCCAGCCCAATGGCCATGGCCAAAAAGATCAGGCCGATTTCCTTGGCCGATCCGGGGATGGAGCGGAAGCGAACCAGGCTGAAGGTGCCGGCCACCGCCACCCCTGCGCCGATGTTTCCGTTTACCAGCATAATCACAATCTGGACCACCGCCGGCAGCATGGCAAGGGTGACGACAAAGCTCTGGGTGTACTGGCTTTTGTACATGCACAGCCACGCGCAGCCCAGTCCCAGCAGCAGGGAAACCCCCGTGCAAAGGGCGAATACCGATAAAGTGATCGGGGTTTCGAGAATGGAATCAAGCATGAAAAACAGCCTCCTTTTTTGGTTCCGGGATCCGGCGGGCGGGTTCAGCCGCAGAAACCGGATAAAGCCATCCGGTGCCGGCCCGTCTCATCAGATTTTCCCGGTAGCAGGTGCCGTATTTGGAAAAAGAGGTGGGAAATACCCCGTTTTCACTGAGAAGATGGCTGAGCCAAAGGGGAGCGGCACCCGAGAATTTGATTTCCATCAGAATACGGTCCGGCGGAAGAAGAGGGCTCCCCTGATCGCCCATGCGAAGATCCAGATCCGTATTCCGCCAGCGCAGCCGGGTATCAAAGGTAATGCGCAGGTCCGGCTGGACAATTCCCGCCAGGGCTTCCCGGTCATAGGCGATAAACACCCGGGGCTTTGGCCGCCAGGTTTGCAGGAACCAGTCGATCTCGCGGCCGATCTGGTCATGGATCAGGGGGTGCGGCCCGCCGGACAGATACCGAAGGGCCTGGGAACAGGGCAGGGTAATCCGGCGCTTGTAGACCACATGGTCAAATTTTTTCTTGATCTCCACAAAGACCGGCTGCTCCCCGGTGGGAACCCCATAGCTGCGAAGCCGCAGTTTTTCCTTGTACACCGGTTTTTCCAGCGAAGCACGAATGAAAGCAAAATCATCGGTATCATAATAGAGATTGCAGATCGTGTATTTGCCGTATTCATCCGCTTTCATATGGGGTTCCATCCCCTTGTGCAGCGCTTGAAACTGGACGGGGGTCAGCAGATATTTTTTCTCAATGCGCGCAAAGCTCTGCTGGATTTTTTTCGCCATGGGTCACACTCCTCTCCGGCAGTCTGCGATTATCATGGACTTTCAGCCTTAAGCGAACTTAAAGATTCCCCAAAAGGTTTGCGGAACTTTTTTCCGGAAAGG
>JBJEQH010000026.1:0-4546 GCA_051881655.1 Candidatus Heritagella sp.
CAAGGTTATGGACCGGACCCGGGCCCTGCTTTCCTGCCGGTATTCCCGCGTAGAAGAGAATGAAAGCGGCTTCCTCCGCGTTTATGACGCCGAAAGTCCCGAGGAAATCGTCACTTTTCTGTATGGAAACGGGATTCTGGTCAGCGAAATTCGAACGGCCAAGATCGGTCTGGAAGAATATTATATAGATTTGATGCATGAAAAGGAGGCGTGATCCCATGGAAACGACAAGGGAAATGAAATTTGAATCCAATGGCTTTGGCAGACGGCTGAAAACCATGCTGAAGGTGGATTTTCGGAGAATGTTCAGCACACCGCTTCTGTATATCATGCTGGGCATCTGTTTTGCCATGCCCATTCTGATCCTGGTGATGATCACCATGATGGACGGCACCGTGTCCGTGGATCCGAACACGGGGGCAGAGACGGTTATCGAGGCGTTTGACAGCACGTGGCAGATCATCGGCTCGGTCAGCGGCGATGGCGCAGCAATGGATTTGATCAGCATGTGCAACATCAATCTGCTCTACTTCTTCGTGGCTGTTCTTATGTGCATCTTTGTTGCCGATGATTTTAAAAGCGGCTACGCGAAAAATCTCTTTGCCGTCCGCGCCGGAAAAACGGACTATGTCTTCTCAAAAACTCTGGTGGGCTTTGCCGGCGGAGCTGGAATGATTCTCGCGTTCTTTGTGGGTGCCATGCTGGGCGGCATGATCTCGGGGCTTCCCTTTGATACGGGCGCTGCAGGGGCCGGCGGGGTTGTGATGTGCCTGCTGTCCAAGGTGTTTTTGATGGCCGTATTCGTCCCGATTGGCGTAGCCCTGAGTGTGGTAGGCAAGCAGAGGCTGTGGCTCTCTCTGGTGGGCTCGCTGTGCATAGGAATGCTGTTCTTTATGATGATCCCCATGCTCACCCCCCTCGATTCCAGCATTCTGAACGTAATTCTGTGTCTGGCCGGCGGGGCTCTGTTCAGCGTGGGCCTGGGAGCGGTGAGCAGCACCGTACTGCGGAAAACCGACTTGGTGTAAAACAAATGGATGCCCTGCCACCGATATATGTGTATGCCATTCAAACCGTACCGGGCGAATTTATGAGGGGATTTTAAATACTTTGTATGTAAAAATTCGATTTTGGAGGCGGAAAAATGAGAGCAGCCATTTATAATGGACAAAAAAATATCCAGCTGACAGAGCGGGAGACGCCTGCAGCCGGAGACAATGACATCGTGGTGCGCAATCTCTATGCCAGCATCTGCGGGACAGATGTGGCTGTCTATCTGCACGGACCGAATACTGGCCACCGGGTCACGGTGGGTGGAGAATTCGGGCATGAGATGGTCTCCGAGGTTGTGCAGGTGGGAAGAAATGTGCAGAACATCCATGTGGGCGACCGGGTGTATCCCTATCCCCTGCTCGCCAAGGGGGATCCCCGGCAGGCCGGGACCGTGGGCGGTTTTTCCGAGTATGTTCTCATCCCCAACGCCGAATGGAACAAGCAGATCTACGCCGTACCGCAGGCTATTTCTTCCCGGGCTGCCAGCCTGATCGAGCCCTTTACGGTGGGATGTCGGGCGGCCAGGCGCTCTTTCCCGCAAAAAGGGGAGAATGCCATCGTGTTCGGGGCGGGCACCATCGGCATTGCCGCCGCCATCGCTTTGAAATATTTCGGCTGCCGCCAGGTAATGGTCTGCGATTTTTCGGATTTCCGGCTGGAAAAAGCGAAAGGGTTGGGCTTTGCCGTGTGCAATAACGGTAAAGAGGATCTGAAGGCCCGGGCCATGGATTGCTTTGGTACCGCACCCTCCCGTTTTGGGCCCACGGCGAACGTGGATATCTATATCGATGCTGCCGGTGCCCCGTCCATTCTTGAACTGTACCAGTCCATGGGCAAGATCGAAAGCCGCATGGTGGTTGTGGCCGTTCTGGCGGGAAAACGCCCGGTGGATGTACTCAGTATGACCTATTCCCAGCACGCACTGATCGGTTCCGGCGGTTACTTTCCGGAGGATGTACAGGATGTGCTGACCCTTATGGCCAGTGGTCAGTGGGATATCGAATCCATCATCACCCATGAGTACCCCTGGGAGCAGCTGCCCCAGGCCATTAAAAAGGCCTCGCAGATGGATCAGGCGCTGAATGTTATCATCCGATACGAAAGCGGCACCCCCACATCCTTTTGAAATACCCTATCCTCTGGCACAACCGAGCAGATGACAGAACTTGACGTGCTGAAACGCAGCACTCTGGTTAAGCCCGCACGAAAGCTTTTTCTGCGCAGCGCGCAAATACGTGCGGGTTCTGTTTCCGCACCAAAAAATCCGGGCCCGCGCTGGCGCGGGCCCGGTGTGTTTGTGAAGGATGGAATTGGGGGAGAAAATGATGAGAGAATGGTTATATAAATGCGCAAAACCGCTATGGACAGGTATTTTCCTTTGCCTCTAAAAGCATTTCCGTAAAAGCATCGATCCTGCTTTGCTCCACGTCGCCAAGCGTGAAGATCCGCACCACAAAGGTCTGATTGTACCAATAGACTTTCAGCAGGCACTGCGCGCTTTTACTGGCACCGCCCACGGCCAGCACCCCCGTTTCCCTGCCGACACAGTCCGCAAGGTTTCCGCAGGCCTGCAGATCCTGGATGTGTTCCTGCTCCGGAGCGCCGGCGATCCCTGCCGTGGTCAGGGTCTGCACCTGCAGGTCATGGGTGATCAGCCACTGGGCGCTTTTCAGCATATACTCATAGCCAAATCGGTGCGGCCACTGATAATCAAATTGTTTCCAGCCGTCTTTTATTTCAACGTGCTTTAACTGGGCTTTTGGCTGCCCGCCGTTGGCAGGCACTGTACTTTCCTGCTGCCCGGAAGGCGTGTTTTCCCGGTTTTCCGGCTGCTTCAGGTGAACCAGGATAGGGGCATCCAACTTTCGTACTTCGTTAATTTTGGCGTATTCCGATTGGGGAATCTCAAAACCAAGGGTCTGCATATCCACCAGAATACCGGCGCATTGCACCGCCTGAGAAAGCAACTCCTCAAATGTAATAACCACCACGGAAAAATCCATATGGCTGCTGCGGAACAGCTCCTGCGCCTCCCTGGCTTGGGCAAGGTCCGTAAAGACGCAGACCATTCCCTTTTCCACATTTCCCTTTTCTCCCGGGCGGTTGACAAAGCCCAGCTGTAACTTTATATCGTAGACAGAGGTACTGAGGACGGTGCTTTCCTCATATCCGGAACCGGGGAGCCATTCCCGCATTTTGTCCAGCGCTGCACAGGTGGCATAGAGACTGTCCTCCGGCATGGCATTGCCCAGGGCATACACCAGTGTGTTTCCCAACTCCCGGTAGCCGTTGAGCCCCATGGTCAGCCTCATCCCGGCAAGATTGCGGCCCTGTAAGCTCTGCGGATCCTTTTGCCCGGCCAGCAGCCAGGAATACAGCTTCGCCCTGTGGAACATATGACGCAGGCTGCGGTTTTTCCCGTCGATCAGGTTATCCTCCCGGTAGGGGAAGAATTCTTTCAGCCACAGTTCGGCCATAAATCGGCTGCCGTTATCCAGACGCAGCACCTGGAAGCCCTTGTGGGCGCAATCCTCAAAGAAGGTGCGGATGGCATCAGGGCCTGAAAGTGTCCGGAGGTCCATCGCCACATTGAGTTTTTCCTGCAGCACTTTTCGGCCGTTTTCCGCGAGCGCATGGTCGGTAAAGATCTCCATCCGCCCATCCGTTCCCACATACACCGGCTGGTCCCCCTGGAAACAGCAGACCAGCACCCACAGTGCGGGCTGCTCCAGCAGTTTTTCTCCCAAAGTCTTCGCTGTGACAGTATAATTTACTTCCGCATATTTGAGCCGCGCTGCGCTGTCCGCGGATGCCCCGCTTTTCTTCAGATTGCTTTTCATGGTGTCAAGTACATGGAGGCGGAGCTTCAACCCCTCAATCTCACTGCTCTGGGTCTTCGGCGCAGAGGATTCCGGCACAGGCTCCGGCTGTTCCCTGCCGGGCTGTTTTTTCTGGTGCCGGAGGGCACGCTCCGATTCCCACCGTTTTTGGGCAGCTTCCAGCTCCGGTTTCAGCTTCTTGCTGTTGTGCAGCTGCTTTGGGGCAAGAAAGATACCGATGCCCGTCATCAGGAACCCCAGCGCCGTGAACACAATGCACCAGACAATGCCCAGGTCGAAGGCCAAGCCCATGATGACGTCGCATGGTCCGAACAGCAGGAGCATCAGCCACATATAGTTGGCCTGATAGATGCAATAACCGCTGACAACCAGCAGGCCAAACGCTATGAGCAGGAAGAGAACGCTGCACACCATTCCCAACCAGCCGGAAAGCTCGATATTTTGGACAATAATACTGATAAACAGCACAAGAAAAAAGCTGCCGAAGCCCAGAAAGCCGATATAGTCATAGGCTTTGTGCGCCGGAATGCCCTTCTCTGTCATCCATTTCATCATCCAGTTGGAATGCAGATCTTTCATTTTGCGGTCTCCTACATTTTATATAGCGAAGGCTGTGGTGCTTTTTTCTTAAATAAATTATACCAGAATCGTTC
>JBJEQH010000027.1:0-4501 GCA_051881655.1 Candidatus Heritagella sp.
CACGGTTTTTCCTTCCTCTTGCATGGCAAATTTCAATTTGCTATACTGAGGGTATCCCATTTTATTCTCTATAGGAAAAGAAGGTTCCATCAAAAAAAGAAAGGAAGTGCAATCCATGCCAATCTGCATTCAGGCATCCCTGCCCGCCGTGGATGTTCTTCAATCCGAAAACATTTTTGTTATGCCGGCCGAGCGTGCCGCCATTCAGGATATACGGCCCCTGAAAATTGCCATTCTCAATCTGATGCCCACCAAGCTGGAAACCGAAGTGCAGCTGCTGCGCCTTCTCAGCAACACCCCGCTGCAGGTGCATGTGGAATTGCTGCATACCGCCACCCATACAGCCACGCACACTTCTGCCTCCCATCTCAATACCTTTTACCGCACATTTGACGATATTAAAGATCAGAAATTCGATGGGATGATTATCACCGGCGCGCCGGTAGAGCTGATGCCCTTTGAAGAGGTGGATTATTGGGGCGAGATGTGCCGCATTATGGAGTGGACCCGGCGCAACGTGTACTCCACCCTGCACATCTGCTGGGGCGCCCAGGCCGGCATGTACTTTCATTATGGCATCAATAAATATGAAATCGGGCGCAAGCTGTCCGGCATCTACCGCCACAAGGTTCTGAATCTGTATCATCCTCTGATGCGCGGGTTTGACGATTACTATTATGCGCCGCATTCCCGCTATACGGAAGTGCGTAAGCAGGATATTCAGAAATGCCGGGATCTGGTGATTCTCAGCGAGAGCGACATGGCCGGTGTGCACATTACCGCTTCGAAAAATGGCCGGCAGATTTTTATCAGCGGCCACGCCGAGTACGACCGCGATACGCTGATGAAAGAATATTTCCGCGATGTAAACCGCGGGCTGGACCCGGATATTCCCTACAATTATTTTCCGCAGGATGATCCCAGCCAGCGGCCCCCGTTTGTCTGGCGCAGCAACGCCCATCTGATGATCAGCAACTGGCTGAACTATTTTGTTTATCAGCAAACCCCCTACAACCTGGAGGATCTGCAGGAATACTGAGTATTTGGAAAGGAGAGAAACCCCATGGGAAACCGCGCGCTGTTCTGGGACTTTGACGGGACCCTGGTCTATTGCCACCATCTGTGGAGCGGATCGGTCTATCGGGTTCTGTGGGAGTACGAGGAAGCGGCGGAGGCTTCTCCGGAGCAGATCTTCCCTTTGCGCGCACACGGATATCCCTGGGAGGAACCGGATGAAGAAGCCTTCCGGTATCAGACCTCCGAGGGATTCTGGGCGTATATGCACGACCGGTTTGAACGGGATTTTCTCACCCTGGGGCTGACGCCGGAACACGCAAAAGAGGCGGCCGGAAAGGTACGGGCCCACATTCTCAATCCCCGCTACTATTATTTGTACGAGGACACACGAAAAACGCTGGCGCTGTGCCGGATGAAAGGATGGGAAAACCATCTGCTCTCCAATAATTACCCGGAATTGCCCGCCACCATGAAGGCCATGAATCTGTGGGATCTGTTCGATACGGTGACCGTCTCGGCGCTGGACGCCTGCAGCAAGCCCGGCCCCCGCATTTTTGAGACGGCCAGAGAGAAGGCCGGCCACCCCGCACACTGCGTGATGATTGGAGACAACCCACAGGCCGATATCCGCGGCGGAAAACAGGCCGGTATGAAAACCATTCTGGTCCACAAAAAGGCGGATTGCGGGGCGGACGCCTTCTGCCGTACCCTGTCGGAAATTCCCGCATGGCTGGACCGGTGGTTTCCGGAATCCGTGGGCTGAACAATCCACCGAAATTTTCTTCTTTCACAGTAAGCAAGGGCCCCTCTCGTTTTTAAACGAGAGGGGCCCTTGCTTTTTCTGTATTTCATCCACTTTCAAACAGATACCGGCATTCCTTCTATTCATCCGGAGATGCCACCTTTGGTTTGCCTCTTATCTCTGCTGTTCTTCCTCTTCGGACTCTTCCGGCTTTTTCCGGTCTCCGTTCATAAAGGCCAGCAGCGCTTCCTCGAACTCTTTCTCCTCCTCATTCTTCTGATTGTGCAGCTGTGCCATGGAGGAATCAAATTCAATCTCGTGATAAGCTTCCATCCGCGCTTTGCGCTCGGCGGTCCTCCGGGCCCGGCGAGCCTTCTCCTGTTCCCTTTCCTTCAGAATTTCCAGCCGGTGGCGGCGGCGCTGATGGTTTGCCCCATGCAGGAATTCATCCAGCGTCTCCTTCTCCTGCCGGGCACGCTCCTCTTCTCCATCGCCCGCCGGATACAGCCGGAACACCTCGTCCGCTGCTTTGGCCACCACCGGCGAGTGGGTCACCAGGATAATGCACTTTCCCTGTTCATGGGCCAGCTCATCGAAAATGTCCAGAATCGTATCTTGGGTTTGCGGGTCCAGATTCCCCGTGGGTTCATCCGCCAGGATGATCTTGGGATCACGGGCCAGTGCACGGGCAATGGCCACCCGCTGCTGCTGGCCGCCGGACAGCCGCCGCACCGGGCGGTCTGCGTCTTTTTCTTCGATTCCCATCCAGTCCAGCAATTCCAGGATGTAAGCCCTGGGGTCTTCCCGGGTATCCCCGGCGATATCCAGCGCCACCTCGATATTCTCTACTGCCGTTAATTTGGGAAGCAGATGATATTCCTGAAAGACAATGCCGATCTCCCGGCTGCGATACCGGGACTTATTCAGGCTGGCCACGCTTTTCCCATCCAGCAGAATACGCCCTCCGATCTGATACGTCAGCCCTGCCAGAAGCGAGAGGAGCGTGGTCTTCCCGGCTCCGCTTTTTCCCACAATGGCATAGATTTTTCCACTCTCAAAGGTATACGTCAAATGGGACAGTACCGGCGTAATTCCGTCATAGGTATAGGACAAATCCCGAATTTCCAGCGTACTCATGGTCATCCCCCTCTCTCAGTCCCGATTTGCCAGTATTTCCAGCGGCTCAAACCGTGCCACACAGATCAGCCCCACCGCACTGGCCGCAATGGTGAGCAGCACACTGATTCCCAGCAGCTGCAGTACGACGGTCCAGTCTGCGGCCACACTGACCTGAGTCACTTCTTCAATTTCCTCTGACGTCTCCCCGGGCAGCTCGGGCAGCCAGTCAAAGTCCATTTTATCCCGTCTCCCCAGATTCTCACTGAGTGCGTCCTCCTGCGCCTGTTGAGAATCCACCTGTGCCTGCAGGAGAGCATTGGTTACCGGAACCGAAACCAGTGAACCGGCCGCTGTACCGACCGCCACACACAAGACCGACAGAATGGCTGTTTCGGCCACAAACTGCAGGCAGATCCGACTGCGCCGCATCCCCAGACTCATCAGCACACCAATCTCGTACTTGCGCTCGCGGATGGAGAAAACATGCACAACAATCAGCACCACCGCTCCTATGGCCAGAATTACCACCAGGAAATACAGAGCAAACTGACTCAGGTTCTCCAGAGTGGACAGGCTGTTTTCAAAGCTCTGCATATCGCTGCTGGACACCGTATAGGTATCCGTATCCAATCCCAATTCTTCCGCTTGTTCCGGAAAAGCCTGATAATCCTCTTCACTGGCAAACGAATAGGTACCCGTCACCCCAGCCGTCAGCGCCGTTGTTACCGTTTCTCCGGTCTCCTCGTCCGTACTCTCTCCGCACACGTTTTGGGAATTCTTTTCGATCGCTTCCACCGTCTCGGCGCTGACATAGATTATATTGGCGGGATCCTGCGACGTGCTGGCAAAAGATCCTGAAGATCCCTCCTCCGTGCTGTAAATTCCGGAAATCGTCAGCGTATATACGTCTCCCTCTTCCTGTGGATTCTCCAGGGTAATCGTATCCCCAACCCACAGATCATTCAGGGTGCTCAATTCCTCACTAATCAGGCATTCCCCCGTCGCTGCTCCCTCCAGGTACAGATTCCCCTCGGTAACCGCGCTGGTCCCATTCCGGAATGATTCAATGGAATCGGCATCGCTGTAACCGCTGACGGTAAAGTCACCGCTTTCCCCGGATAAAAAGCTGGCGTGTCCGGCCGGGCCCCCCGGTTCCTCACGATCCGAAGCGCCGACCGCCTGCAGGCCGTCTTCACCGGCATTCATCATCAGATTTTTCACGTAGGTAAAGCTTTTCACGCTCTCCGCCTGTGCATAGGTCTCCAGTTCTTCCAGTGTCAGTCGGGGAAGGTTCTCCAGTTCGCTCTGCTTTTCCTCCTGATCCTTTTCCTCTCCGTCCTCCTGCTGCATCCATGCTGTTCGATTTACAGAAATCGTTGCCGTAATATTCATGCCTTCCAGTGTACTCGCCCGGGTCTGTTCAGCCGCCGCCCGGATGGAAAGGGCCAGACAGCTGGCCAGTGCCACCACCAGAACGATCACCCCGATCAGAATGCTTCGGCCCCTAAAACGGATCACATTTCTCCAGGCGTTTTTTAACAGGTACATGGGTTTTCCTCCCCCTCTTTCGGTTTTCCCGCCGTTTGCGGTTTCATCCTACCTGTTTGGGGTGAAAAAGACGTG
>JBJEQH010000028.1:0-4486 GCA_051881655.1 Candidatus Heritagella sp.
CAACGCCATCGACAAGGCGATCGAGATCGGTATGGGCAAGCGCACCAACACGATCCTGCAGTCTGCCTTCTTCGCTCTGGCGGACATCATGCCCAAGGACGACGCCATCCGCTTCATGAAGGAAGCCGCCAAGAAGTCCTATTCCAAGAAGGGCGACGCCGTTGTTGAGATGAACTACAAGGCCATTGATGCCGGCGCCGATGCGCTGCACAAGGTGGACGTGCCCGCAGATTGGGCCGACGCCGTGGATGCCGCCGACGATGCCGCTCTGGCCGGCAACCCCGCCACCGTCAAGATGGTCAAGGAGATCATGAACCCCGTGGGCGCCATGAACGGCGACAGCCTGCCGGTTTCTGCTTTCACAGACCATGTGGATGGCCAGTTCGAGCTGGGCGCCTCCGCTTATGAGAAGCGCGGCGTAGCCGTAACCGTTCCCACCTGGGATGTGCAGAAGTGCATTCAGTGCAACCAGTGCGCCTTTGTCTGTCCGCATGCCTGCATCCGTCCCTTCGCTCTGACCGCTGCCGAAGTGGAAGCCGCTCCGGCCGAGCTGAAAAGCAAGAAGATGGTCGGCAAGGGCTGCGAGGAATATCAGTTCACCATGTCCGTATCCCCCATGGACTGCATGGGCTGCGGCGTGTGCGTGGGCGTGTGCCCGGTCAATGCCCTCGAAATGGTGCCGCTGGCTTCTCAGGAAGATCAGCAGCCCGTATTCGATTACTGCGTGGCCAACATCGACAAGAAGCCCGGCATGATGGCCGAGACCACCGTGAAGGGTTCGCAGTTCAACCAGCCGCTGCTTGAATTCTCCGGCAGCTGCGCCGGCTGCGCCGAGACCTCTTATGCCCGTCTGGTAACCCAGCTGTTCGGCGAGAGAATGTATATCTCCAACGCCACCGGCTGCTCCTCCATCTGGGGCGGTCCCGCCGCAACGTCTCCCTATACCCGCAACAAGGTCAGCGGCCGCGGCCCGGCCTGGGCGAACTCTCTGTTTGAGGATAACGCCGAGCACGGCTTTGGTATGTACCTGGGCCAGAAGGCCATTCGCAATGCCCTGATCGAGCAGGTCAAGGAACTGGCCGAAGTGACCACCAAGGAAGAGAAGAAGGCAGCCTGCCAGGCGTATCTGGATACCCTGGAGGACGGCAAGAAGAACGGCGCCGCGGCCGAAGCTCTGATCAAAGAGCTGGAGAAGGATCCCGACTGCCGCTTCAGCAAGGCCATCCTGCCCAAGAAGTCCTACCTCGCCAAGAAGTCCATCTGGATCTTCGGCGGTGACGGCTGGGCCTATGATATCGGCTTTGGCGGTCTGGACCATGTTCTGGCTTCCGGCGAAGACGTGAATGTCTTCGTATTCGATACCGAAGTTTACTCCAACACCGGCGGACAGGCTTCCAAGGCCAGCCAGATCGGTCAGGTCGCTCAGTTCGCGGCCGCCGGCAAGGCCATCGGCAAGAAGAGCCTGGCGGATATCGCCATCAGCTATGGCTACATCTATGTGGCCCAGGTTGCCATGGGCGCCGACCGCAACCAGACCCTGAAGGCTCTGGCCGAGGCCGAGGCTTATCATGGCCCGTCGCTGATCATCGGCTATGCTCCCTGCGAGATGCACGGCATCAAGGGCGGCATGACCAACTGCCAGACCGAGATGAAGAAGGCTGTCGAGGCCGGTTACTGGAATATGTTCCGTTACAACCCGGCTCTGAAGGCCCAGGGTAAGAATCCCTTCATCCTGGACAGCAAGCCCGCAACGGCAAGCTACAAGGACTTCATCGCTGGCGAAACCCGTTACAGCCGTCTGGTTCGCTCCTTCCCGGATCGCGCTGCGGATCTGTTCGATAAGGCAGAGAAGCGTGCGGCCGAGCGGTACGAGCAGCTGGCTGAGCGCGCCAAGGGTGAATAAGAGAAGTCTTCTCTGATCGCTTCTTTGTGTAACTGAATTCCCCCTTCCCCATCATGGGGAAGGGGGAATTTTTTGCCTTTTGGCCGGGAAAAGGGGTGGGGAAACCGGTTCCCTTTTTGAAGTGCGGCCTTCTTTTTTATCCGTTCTCCGCCCGGGACAGATGGATCAGGTGGGCAATCCCGGGGATGCTCTCTCCCTGCTGGCTGGAGGTGGGGGACATCAGCGCGCCCGTCGCCATGAACAGGATATTGCGCAGGGAACCCTGCTGCATGGCGGGAAGAATGGTGCTGCCCAATACGCCGGCCGAGCAGCCGCAGCCGGATCCGCCGGCGTGTACGTCCTGCTTGTCCCGGTCGAACAGCATGATCCCGCAGTCGTGGTGCTTCTGCTGCAGGGAAAACCCCTCCTTCTCCATCAGATCCATCAGCAGCTGCGAGCCCACATAGCCCAGGTCCCCGGTGAAAACGGCGTCGTAATCCTGGGGGAAGGTGCCCGTATCCCGCAGATAGCGGGTCAGGGTCTGGGCGGCGGCCGGTGCCATGGCTGCCCCCATGTTGTTCATATCGGTGATGCCCAGGTCACAGATGGACCCAAAACAGACGTCCTGTACCGTCAGCGGGCGGCTCTCCCGGGTGAGGATCACACAGCCGCTGGCGGTGGCGGTCCATTGGGCGGTAGGAGGCCGCTGCCCCCCGTACTCCAGCGGCAGACGGAACTGACGCTCGGCGCTGGCAAAATGGGAGGAGGTGACGGCCGCGGCCCGGTCGGCCGCCCCGCAGGCGGTGAGTACGGCGGCCAGCCCCAGCGAGAGCGCCATGGTGGAACAGGCCCCGTACAGCCCCAAAAACGGGATGCCGAATTCCCGCAGACCGAAGGTGGAGGAGATGCACTGGTTGAGCAGATCCCCCGCCAGAAGCAGAGACAGATCCTGCGGCTGCAGTCCCGCTTTCTTCAGGGCGTGAAGCAGGGCTTCCCCCTGCAGGGCACTCTCGGCCTTTTCAAAGCTGTCGGCCCCCAGGGTGGTATCATCAAAAACGGCATCAAAGTTCTTTCCCAGGGGCCCTTCGGCCTCCTTTTTTCCCGCCACGGCCGCAAAACTGAGGATGCCGGGCGGCGAGGGAAAATGAAGGGTGTATTGACCGGTGCGCTGAATCACAAGGGGCACGCTCCTTTCCAATATTCAAGATCCTTTTGCGGGTAGTATGGAAAAAAGGCGGGGATTTTATTCCCCGCCCTGTTTTCCGGGAAGAAAACAGCGGCTTTCTCCGGTTTCTTTTTACAGGGCGGGAAAAATGTGGTATAGTACGGGAAAGGGGGAGAGAACCATGGGGGAAAAGCGCGTGCGGATTTGCGATATCGCCGAGGAACTGGGGCTGAGCACGGCGACGGTCTCGAATGTGCTGCATGGGAAAACCGAAAAAATATCCGACGAGACGGTCAAACGGGTGCAGGCCCTGCTGGAAGAGCGGCAGTACATCCCCAGCATGGCGGGGATTCTGTTGGCACAGAACAGCTCGCGGATCATCGGGGTGGTGATTAACGACCACGAGAAGTACGAGGGCCACACGCTGGAGGACTGCTATATTGCCGCCTGCCTGAACAGCCTGTCGGAGGAGATTGAGAAAAGCGGCCTGTTCATGATGGTGAAAAAGACCACGGTCCCCAGGGAAATCATCCGGTTTGCTTCCATGTGGAACCTGGAGGGGCTGGTGCTGATGGGCTTCTGCGATGAGGATTACACCTATCTGCGCACCCATATGCGCATTCCGTTCGTGGTGTACGATGGATACGGCAGCGGCCCCCAGCGCTTTTGCAACATTACGGTGGACAATTACAGCGGCGGCTTCCAGGTGGGGGCGCTGTTTCGGGATACCGGCCACCGCAGTGCCCTGTGCATCGCCGATAACTCCATCTGTGTGGATCAGGAGCGGTACGAGGGCTTCCGGGCGGCCTTCGGAGAAGAGGGGACCGGGCGGCTGCTGGTGCCCATGCAGAAAAGGGCCCGCTGGGAGTTTTACCGGGAAAACCGGGCGGTTTTCTCCCGGTACACCTGCATTTTTGCCGTATCGGACTACTACGCCATCGATCTGATGCAGTTTCTGGCCGGGCAGGGGATTCCGGTGCCGGAGGAGGTGTCGGTCGCCGGATTTGATGACACGCCTCTGTGCAGGATGATCCGGCCCACCCTGACCTCGGTCCGGCAGGATGTGGCGGTCCGGGCCAAAACGGCGCTGCAAAAGCTGCAGGAGCTGAAGGAGAAGGGCGAAATTCAGGGGGAGATCCGGCTGCCGGTCACCCTGGTGGAGCGGGACAGCACCCGGAAAAGGGGGAAATAGGGACAGCGGGGGTTCTTTTGTGCAGAAAGCGAAAAGATGCCCCGTTATTTTTGGCTTAGGTTATGCGTTTAACCTTTGAAGAAATCGCGTTTCGGGCGTACAATTTTCTTTAGAAAGTGTGACGGGAGGAAAAGAAATGGAACGCGAAAAGAGCTTTTTCCGGTCGGTTTGTGCATTGGCGGTGCCGGTGGCCCTTCAATCCATGCTTCAGGCTTCGTTCAGCATTGTGGATCAGATTATGATCGGG
>JBJEQH010000029.1:0-19674 GCA_051881655.1 Candidatus Heritagella sp.
CAAAAGAAAAGGTGTATCTTTGTTTTCAAATGATGTTGACAAACAAGATGAAGTCGTTTATAATCGGAATTGTTAAAGAAGGCCGCCTGTCTGGGCGGCAGACGAAACGCAGAAGGACATAAAGAGAAAGAAGGAGCGAATTATGCCGTTAGTATCTGTACATGACGTGTTGACCCATGCCACGGAAAATCATTATGGTGTTGCCGCGATCAATGTTGCCAACTATGAGACCATCAAGTGGGCGGTAGCCGCCGCCAATCAGGAGCGCGTGCCGCTGATTATTCAGTTCTGGCCCGGTTTTGATGTGATGACCCATTATATCGATATGGGACATATTGCTTCCATCGCAAAGCAGTTTGCCCAGGAGAGCGAAGTGCCGATCGCCGTTCATCTGGATCATTCCTGGAGCTATGACATCGCCGTAACCGGCATCAAGAAGGGCTTCCCCTCCGTGATGGTGGACGGCTCGGCCCTGCCGTATGAGGAGAACGTGGCCCTGACCAAGTCGGTTGCCGATGTGGCCCGCGTATTCGGCGTGGATATCGAAGCGGAGCTTGGCCATGTGGGCAGCGGCAGCTCGATTGACGACATCACCAACTCTGATCACTACACCAATGTGGCTCAGGCAGCGGAATTTGTGGAGAAGACCGGCTGCGGCAGCCTGGCAGTGGCCGTCGGCAATGCCCATGGCGCCTATAAAGTAACGCCGAACCTGGACTTCGACCGGATCAAGGCCCTGCGCAAGGCGGTTTCGGTGCCGCTGGTTATGCACGGCTGCTCCGATATCCCCCATGAACAGCTGCAGGAAGCGGTCCGTCTGGGCATGAGCAAATTCAATATTGCCACCGAGTACTTCCGTGCCTGCTACCGCAGCGCCTGCGAAGTGATCGACCTGGAGAAGAAGGACAGCGGCAATATGATCGCGTATCTCTCCGATGCGGAGCAGGGCGCCGTCGATTTTGTCCGCAGCAAGATGCAGCTGCTCAACCCCAACAAGTTCTCTCTGTAAAAAGGGGCGTTTCGGAGGAGTCGTTATGAAAAAATTTCAGGTAGCCGGCATCGATATGCCGTGCATTGATCTGGCCCTTTCGGTGGATCAGTTCCCCAAGCCCAACGGCGGCCAGCGGGTAAATTCGGCCAGCTGGCAGGGCGGCGGCAAGGTGGCCACCGGCATGGTGGCGGCGGCCCGTCTGGGTGCAAAATGTGCCATTATGGGTGCCGTGGGCGAGGATAACTACGGCAAATTCTGTATCGAGGATTTCAAGGCCCATGGGATTGACGTATCGGGGATGCAGGTGCAGCAGGGGAAGACCACCTCGCTGTCCATCGTCATCAGCGATAAGGAGACCCGCGGGCGCAGCATCGTCTATAATGCCGGTACGGCCCAACTGCCCACGCTGGAGGAAATCGACGGGGACATCGTGACCGGATGCGAGTACTTCTTCGTTTCCAATCTTTCCCCTCTGGCCGTCGCCTGTGCGAAAAAGGCGAAAGAGGCCGGTGCGAAAATCTTTATCGACGCCGATAACTACAGCGAAGCGCTGATGGAGAATATCGGACTGATCGACATTTTCGTGGGATCAGAGTTTGTGTACAACGCTTTGTTCCCGAATGATGAGGATTACGAGAAGAACTGCCGCAAGGTGCAGGAGATGGGGCCGCAAATCGTGGTCTTCACCCTGGGCGGCAAGGGCTGCGTCGGGCTTTCGGACGAGGGATACTTCGTCATGCCGACCTTTGACGTGCCGGTGATTGATACGGTGGGCGCGGGAGACGTGTTCCACGGGGCTTTCCTGGCCGGAATGCTGCAGGGCTGGAGCGTGAAGGAGATCTGCCGCTTCGGCAACGCGGTTTCTTCCATCAAGGTCACCCGCCAGGGCGGGCGCGCCGGGATTCCGGATATGAAGACGGTACAGCATTTCCTCGAGACCGGGGAAATCGATTATACGGAAATCGACAAGCGAGTCGCTTTCTACGGAAGGAGCATACAGTATGTATAAAATGCCGAAAATTGTTCTGGGCGTGGCCCCCACGAAGCGCGGCTTTCTGAGCATGGAAGAGGCTAAGCGCCAGAAGGATAAATTTATGGCGGTGATCCGCAGCATCGACAGCGATGTGGTGGAGATTGTGGATGTGGATGACCTGTGCGAAAACGGGATCCTCACCTGCAGCTTTACCGATCCCACCAAGACCACCCAGGACATCCAGAATGTCATCGACAAATTCGTCAAGGCCCGGGTAGATGCCCTGTTCATCCCCCACTGCGACTTCGGCGAGGAGCAGTGCTCCACCGCGGTAGCCGCCGCCCTGAAGGTTCCCACCCTGCTGTGGGGCGCCCGGGATGAAAGACCCAACACCTTTGAGAGCCGCGGCCGTGATACCCAGTGCGGTATGTTCGCCTGCTCGAAGGTGCTGCGCCGCTACAATGTTCCCTTCAGCTACATCTGGAACTGCGAGACCGAGAGCGAGGACTTCAAAAACGGTTTCGACAGCTTTATCCGCGTAGTCAACGTGGTGAAAACCGTCCGTTCGCTGCGCATTGCGAAATTCGGCGCCCGTCCCCAGCCCTTCATGAGCTGCATGGATAATGTGGGCGAACTGGCCACCCGCTATGGCATTACTACCGTTCCGATTTCCCCCAACAGCGTCGCCAAGCTGGCCGACGATCTGACGGCCGAAGGCAGCGAGGAATTCAAGGCCTATGTGGCGGACTTCACCTCCCGTTTTGAGACCGAGATGCCCAAAGAAAAGGTGGAGCGCAGCGCCGCGATCACCATGGCCGTGGAAAAGCTGATGGAGCGCAACAACTGCTCGGTCGGCGCCATGGAATGCTGGACCGCCACCCCGATCTTCGGTGTGCCCGTATGTCCCACCATGGGCGAAATGGCCGACCGCGGCTATCCGCTCAGCTGTGAGACGGATGTAAACGGCGCCGTGACCATGGCGATTCTGCGCGCGGTCACCCTGAACCGTCAGGCCGAATTCCTGGCCGACCTGACGATCCGCCATCCCGAGAACGACAACGCCGAGCTGCTGTGGCACTGCGGGCCGTTCCCCTACAGCCTGAAGAACGAGCAGAGCACGGCCCGCCTGGTAAACGGACAGGAGAGCTTCTATCTGCAGGACGGCGATCTGACCGTCTGCCGCTTCGACGAAGTGGACGGCAAGCACTACCTGTTCTGCGGCGAGGGAAAGACCACCACCGGCCCCGAGACCACCGGCACATATCTCTGGCTGGAAGTGGACAACTGGAAGCGCTGGGAAGAGAAGCTGATCTTTGGGCCGTACATTCACCATGTGGGCGGCACCTATGGCAGCTATAAGAAAGAGCTGCGCGAAGCGGCCCGGTATCTCGGCATGATTTTTGATGATGCCGATGTGCAGGGAACGGCCAGCCTGTAAAAACGAATACCCCTTTTGGTTTGGATAGATCCGATCAAACAGGATTGGATGGAGACACGGATGGAGGTCCCATGGGAACAGGCCCGTTCCCATGGGACCTCTTCGTTTTTCCGAAAATTGTACGTACAAAAGGCCTGGGACGGTTGACACCTTCTGCCGGGCCGGTATAATTAAGAAAGCAAACAGACACAAGGGAGGAAGCAAACATGCTGAAAAAGCCGGATACCCCGCCCATGGGGTGGAACAGCTGGGACTGCTACGGCGCAGCGGTGAATGAGGAACAGGTGCGGGCCAACGCCCGCTATATGGCCGAGAATCTGAAGGAATACGGATGGGAATACGTGGTGGTGGACATCCAGTGGTACGAGAGCACCGCGGACGGCTCGCGCATGCACGCGTTTATGCCGTTGTGTATGGACGGGTATTCTCGGCTGATCCCGGCGGAAAACCGGTTTCCCAGTGCGGCAGGGGGGAAGGGTTTTGCCCCCCTGGCGGAATATGTCCACTCTTTGGGGCTGAAGTTCGGCATTCACATTATGCGCGGAATCCCGCGCCAGGCCGTGCACGCCAACACCCCGGTGCTGGGGTCGGCGCTGGGGGCGCGCCATGCCGCCAAATACGCTTCGATCTGCCCGTGGTGCACGGATAACTACGGGGTGGATCCCCTCAGTCCCAACGGGCAGGCCTATTATGATTCGATTTTCCAGCTGTATGCCCAGTGGGGCGTCGATTACGTAAAGGTGGACGACATCGCGTATAATGCATGGGAAAAAGAGGGCCTGGTGGAGGATGAGATCGTGATGATCCACAAGGCGATTGACCGCTGCGGCCGGGATATGATCCTCAGCCTGTCGCCGGGACCGGCCCCGCTTTCCCATGCCGATACCCTGTGCCACCACGCCACCATGTGGCGGATTACCGCCGACCTGTGGGACAGCTGGGACGACATTGTGGAGGATATGGACCGCTGTGCCCAGTGGGCCCCGTATGTGGGGCAGGGGAATTGGCCGGATGCCGATATGCTGCCGCTGGGGCACCTCTCCCTGATTGGAAGCGAGCACGGCATCGGCGAGCGCATGACCCGGCTGAGCCGGGACGAGCAGGTGACCATGATGACGCTGTGGTGCCTGTGCCGGTCGCCGCTGATGTTCGGAGGCGAGATGCGGGATAACGATGCCTTCACCCTGTCGCTGCTGACAAACCGCGAGGTGCTGGCCCTGCTCTCCCATTCCAGCGGAGCCCGGCGCACGATTCAGAATGACAATTTCCAGGTATGGCAGGCGCAGGGGGAGAATGGCACCTATGTGGCGCTGTTCAATGTATCCACCATTCCGCGCCGGATCGGCGTGCCGCTGTACCACCTGGGGCTGGAGGGAACGTACCGGGTGTACGACCTGTGGGAGAAAAAGGAGATCGGCACGGTGGAGGATATCTGGCAGGATGAGCTGCGCAACCACCAGTGCCGGCTGCTGAAGCTGACAAAGGAAGCGTGAGTGCCGGGGCGCAGAAGCGTGCCCCGCGCCGCGGGAGACAGAAGAACGGTCCGGATGGATTTCCGGGCCGTTTTTTTGCGGAAAACGGCGGTCGGCCGTGCTTGACACCCATCATAGAAAAACGTACAATAGAAATATCCTCACAGAAAAGGCCAGACGGCCGGAAAGGGACACAGCCGGATGAAGGAGAATGAAAAAAACAGCTGGAACACGGATTTCCGCCAGTCCGTAACCTATCAGCTGATCCGGGATTTTGCCGGACAAAAAGCGGCCCGCGTGGCGGAAAGGGCGGCCAATACGGCGGTGCAGGCCGCCAGTGTGGCGGTAAACGCGACCAACGAAGCGGTACAAAAGGCCAGCCGCGCGGTGGAACAGGCCCAGCACGGCCGTACACCGGGTGCGCCGGCGGCTTCTGCACCGCTGGAGAAACCCAAAAAGCAGAAAAAATGGAAAAAGGGGATGCCGGTACCCGAGGGATACCGCAGCGTGCACCACAAAAGCACGGCGCCGATCTATGCCATCGGCATCTGCTGGCTGCTCTGGGCGCTGCTGCTGCCCCTTGCCAAGGTGTGGCACTTTGTGCTGGCGGCCGGCGTTTCCGTGGGGGTTTTCTTTCTGGCAAAGAAGATCTTCCGGGGAAAGTGGGAACTGGAGGAGCTTCCCAAACCGGAGCCCAAGGCGCCTGCGTCCTCCGGCAACCCGGTCATCGACCAGATGGTCCGGGACGGCACGCTGTATCTGCGCAAACTCCGCGAGGCCAACGATAAAATTGAGGACGAAGAGATCTCGGATGCCATTGACCGCATGGAGGATCTGACCTTCAAGATTTTCGCCTATGTGTGCGACCATCCGGAGAAGGCCCCGCAGATCCGGCGGTTTATGAACTATTATCTGCCCACCACCCTCAAGTTGCTGGATTCGTATTACACCCTCAGCCAGCAGGGCGTGCAGGGGCAGAATATCACCGGCGCCATGGAGAACATTCGCGCCATTATGCACACCATTGTGCTGGCCTTTGAAAAGCAGCTGGATTCCCTGTTCGGGGACGAGGCGCTGGACATTTCCACCGACATCACGGTGCTGGAGGGAATGCTGCAGCAGGAGGGCCTGACCGGTGTGCAGATGCCCACAGAGAAGTAAGAAAAGCATAATCGCAGGATCATTGAAGGAGGAAAGCCCCATGGAAGAGTTGAAATTGACATTGGAAGAGGAAGTTCCCGCTGCGCCGTCGCTGACGCTGGACGCACAGGAGGAGAAAAAGGAGGAAGTGGCCCCCGTAAAGCCCGTTACGGTGGAGGACACCCCCCTGACGCCGGAAGAGCGCAAGATCGTCGATGATTTTGCCGAGAAGATCGATGTGACCAACACCACCCAGGTGATGCAGTACGGCTCTGCCGCCCAGAAGAAGATCGCCGGGTTCTCGGAAACGGCCCTGAACAATGTGCGCACCAAGGATCTGGGCGAAGTGGGCGACGCCATCACCGGCCTGATCACCGAGCTGAAGGGCTTTGACGCAACGGAAGAGGAAAAGGGCTTCCGCGGCTTCTTCAAGCGCTCCAGCAACAAGCTGGCCGCGATGAAGGCCAAATACGACAAGGTAGAAGTGAATGTGGACCGCATCAGCGGCGTGCTGGACCAGCACCAGATCACCCTGATGAAGGATATCGCCATGCTGGATAAAATGTACGAGATGAATCTGTCGTACTTTAAGGAATTGTCCATGTATATCCTGGCCGGCAAGAAAAAGCTGAACGAGGTGCAGACCACGGTTCTGCCCCAGCTGGTGGAAAAAGCCAAGCGCACGGGCCTGCCGGAGGACGCCCAGGCCGCCAACGATCTGAACAGCATGTGCGAGAGCTTTGACAAAAAGCTGCACGACCTGGAGCTGACCCGGATGGTGTCGATCCAGATGGGGCCGCAGATCCGCCTGGTGCAGAACAACGATAAGATTATGGCCGAGAAGATCCAGTCCACGCTGGTGAACACCATCCCCCTGTGGAAGAGCCAGATGGTACTGGCACTGGGGCTGGCCCACAGCCAGCAGGCCATGCAGGCCCAGCGCGCCGTGACGGATATGACCAACGAGCTGCTGCGCAAGAATGCCGACGCCCTGAAGATGGGCAGCATCGAAACGGCCAAGGAAGCCGAGCGCGGCGTGGTGGATATCGAGACGCTGAAGCACACCAACGAACAGCTGATCAGCACGCTGGATGAAGTGAAGCGCATTCAGGATGAAGGCCGCGAGAAGCGCCGTGCAGCCGAGGAAGAGCTGGGCCGCATTGAGGGCCAGCTGAAAGAGAAGCTGCTGCAGGTGCGCGGGAACTGAAAGGAAGAAACAGGGTGAAAAAGGAACGGAAAAACCGGGCAGTGGCCATTGCCCTGACCGTTTTGATGGTGGCCGGGTCCATTCCGCTGGGGGTGAACCGAACCGAGAGCCGCGAGGCATCCGCGGCCCTGTCGGTGTTTTACAACGGGGAGAACCAGGACGGGTACGGCGTACAGTATGACCTGGAACAGCGCATGGCGACCGCCGCCAATCTTCTGACGGTGGCGGGACGCTATATGGAAGCGGATGATCCCGATCTGACGGCTCTGCGTACGGCGCGGCAGGAGCTGATGCAGGCGGACAGTGTGGCGAAAAAGTACGACGCCAACGTGCAGCTGTCCGATGCGGCGGCGACGGTGCTCAGTAGGCTGGAGAATATGGAGCTGTCGGAGAGCGACAAAAAGTACCCCGCCGAATTCGAGACGGATTTGGCGGCGGCCCAGGACCGCATTGCCCGCAGCCCGTATAACCGGCTGGCTCAGGAGTACAACAGCGGCCTGTCACAGTTCCCGGTGGATCTTCTGCGCGGGATTGCCGGGGTGGAAGAGCTGGAGCTGTTCTTGTAAAAGTGGCCCGCCCATAGGGCCCGGAAAGGAAAGAAGATGAGAAAAAGCGAGCACAGATGCCATCCAAAAAGGGGATGGTGGGTGTGTCTGCTTCTGCTACTGACCGTGCTGCCGATGGCCATACGGCCGGTTTCGGCGGCGGTGGTGCAGCCGGATGATGATTTTTATGTACTGGATCAGGCCGATGTGCTGACAGAGGAGCTGGAGACGTCGATTATCCGGCAGAACCAGACCCTGTATCAGCAGACGGGGGCCCAGATCTGTGTGGTGACCGTGGATTTTCTCGACGGGCAGTCCATCGACGACTATGCCTATACCCTTTTTAATGAGTGGGGCATCGGCAGCAAAGAGCGCAACAACGGTGTGCTGATCCTGCTGGTGATCGGGGAAGAGGATTACTACGTTCTGCAGGGAACCGGGCTGGAGAACACCATGAAAAGCGGGACGATCCAGATCATTCTGGATACCTATATGGAGCCCGCCTTTGCCGTGGCGGACTACAACGAGGCGGTAAAGCTGACCTTTGAGCAGATTTACAACCGGGTGGAGAGCATTTACAGCGGCACATATGAGGAATCCTACGCCGCGCAGGATGAACCGTATGAGCAGGGGAACCGGGCTTCGTTCGGGGGACTGATTGTCTTGGTGATCGTTTTTTTGATCCTGTTCTTCACGATCCGCCGGGCCGGCCGGCGCGGCGGACCCCGGGGACCCGGATCCGGCGGCAGATACCGCCGCGGTCCCTCGGTGGTCATCCTGCCGGGGATGGGATTTGGCCCCCGCCCACCCAGAGGTCCGCGCCCGCCCCAGGGCCCGCGTCCTCCTCAGGGACCCCGCCCTCCCTCCGGAGGAGGTTTTGGTGGGTTTGGTGGTTTTGGAGGCAGCAGTCATGGCGGCGGCTTCGGCGGCGGTGGATTTGGCGGCGGCCATGGAGGCGGCGGTTCCAGCCGCGGCGGCGGTGCCGGCCGGCGGTAACAGAAGGGAGCAGCACAAATGGTCATCGAAACCGAGATGGATTTGCAGCAGTGCCGGCAGGCTCTGCGGGATGCCCTGGACAGCCGGAAAGTGTTTAAGGAAGAGCGCTACACCGGCTGGGTAAAAGGGAAGCTTTTCAGCATGTCGTACTGTGTGGATAAGGAAACGGCGGAGAAAGGGCGCTGGGCCTATAACAAGGCGATGGGCTTTCTGTCCGAGCGCGACGGAAAAACCCGGGTGCATGCGGTGATTTTCCGCGGGCTGAGCGACCCGGTCTCGCTGCTGGTTCTGTACGCAATTTTCCTGATCGTATTCCTGCTGATTCAGGAGCGCTGGCACGCCACCCTGGCGGACAGCCTGGTGTTTTCCCTGCTGGCGGCGGCCAGTATTTCCTGCATCACCTATATGGCGACGGCTTTTGGCGAGGTGGGACGGCAGGAGACCGAGACCCTGCGCCGGCATCTGACCGGGGCCCTGCAAAAGCGGCCGCCGGAAGAGGAAAACGCGGCCGGGACCGAGTGAGAGGAACCGGACGAAAAAAAGACGAAAAAAGGGAGGAGAGACCCATGAGGGTTCTCTCCTCCCTTTTTATCGCCGGAAAACGCCCATCCGGGCTTTGCGCGGTCGAGCAACCGCGCGTTTACGGGGCGTCCTTTTTTTGAATGGGAATCCAGATTTCCACCAGACACCGGTCCTCCGCTTCGTTCCAGAGGATGTATTTTTCAATAGTGGGAAGCCCCGATTTCCGATAGGGGCTGGACGGCAGAAATTCGCCGTTAATCTGACCCCATACGGCGCCCAGGGTGCCGCCGGTGATCGTGCCGTCCGCCGTAAAGCGCAGCCAGCAGGCCGCCGGGTAGCGATATACCTCCATCCCCTCGGCCGGGGGCATATCGGGCGGCCACTCGATGGCGCACATGTAGTCGTTGCTGCCGTCCTCGTGAAAACCGAAGCACAGCCCCAAATCAAAAAACTTACCGGCCAGCCGGTTGATCCGGTCGTTGCTGCCGTCGCTTTTCACCACAGCCCAGGTCCCTCCGCCATAGGGGGTGGTGCGCCGTACCCCCATCACGGAAAAAGGCCCCTTTTGTACACGCAGAACATCCATTTTCTCCACTCCTTTCACCTGTACCGCAAAGGACAGGGGACAATAGAAGGCGAGAGAAGAAAGATCCGTTTCCGACCGGCGCAGTTGAACCGGCGCGATTCCGTGCAGCCGCTTAAACGCCGCCGAGAACGCATCGGCGGACTGATAGCCGTATTTCAGGGCGATGTCGAGAATGCGCTCGCCGGTGTCCATCAGGTCAAATGCCGCACAGGTCAGCTTTCTGCGGCGCACGTATTCCGAAAAGGAAATGGCCGCGATCTGGGAAAACATGGTCTGAAAAACCGGATACGGGCAGGCCATCAGCCGGCTGATCTCCTCTTCCCGGATCTCATCCTGCAGATGGTCCTCCACATACGTCATCACCGCGTTCAGTCGTGCAATGGCATCCATACTCTCTGCCTCCTTTCCCTGTCAGTATAGCAGAAGGAGAGGAAAAAATCCCCACGGAGAGCCCGGGGAAAATCACGGGTTGGATTTGCGCTTGCCGTGGATTTCCGTCAGAAGAATGCGGATGACCCCGGTGCGGATAGCTCCATTTTGAATAGCGGCGGGGATGTCCGCCTCCCGATCGGGGGCATATTTGCGGCACAGCAGCTCAAGGGAGCGGTGACGCTCCGCCAGATCGGCCACCACCGAAGCCTGCCCCACCGCCACGACACTCTCATAGGACAGCGTAAATGCTTCCGGGATGCGGCGGCACTGGGAAACACAGCTCAGGCATACCCGGCTGTCGTTCTCAATATTCACAATTTTCTGGCCGTAATGAGCGCCGTGGATATAGGCCGTATTCCCGTCCACCACGATGGAAACGGGTACACAGTACGGCTGCCCGTCGGGGCAGACCGTGCTGAAAAACACATATTCGCTGTTTTTCAGGATTTCACGCGCTTCACTCTCCGGAAATTCCCGTTCCGGATGGGACATACGATGCATAAAGAAGTCTCCTCTCCAGCCCCCGCCCAGGGCACGGGGCTATCCCAAAGCCAAAGAAAGTTCGCTGATCAGTTCATTGGATACCAGAAATCCCGCCGGGGTCAGCGCAATCCGGTGTTCATCCGGCTGCAGCAGGCCCGTCGTGCGGTACCGCCGGGCTTTCTCCTGCAGGGAATCGAAGGCCCGTGCGCCGTCGGGGCCAAAGCGCGCCGCCATCGTCTCCCGTTTCAGCCCCTCGGTCAGGCGCAGGCCCAGCATGACATATTCCGGCAGTGAGCCGCCCTCCCCGTCGGAAACAGGGTCCTCCCCGCGCAGAAAGGCGGTCAGGTCCCGGGGGTAGTAGAAGCGCCGGCCCTCAAAAAAGGAGTGGGCGCCCGGGCCGATCCCCAGGTATTCCTCGTCGTGCCAGTAGCACAGGTTGTGTCTGCCCTCCCGACCGGGACGGGAAAAATTGCTGATCTCGTACTGGCGGTACCCGTTTTCCTCCAGGCTGCGGCAGGCAAACAGGTATAGGTCCGCCGCCCGGTCGTCATCGGGCAGCTGCAGCTGCTCCCTTTTTTGTCCGAAGGGGGTTCCCTCCTCCACCTTCAACAGGTAAGCCGAGACGTGATCGGCCCCGTTTTCCCGGCAGAAGGAAACCGAATTTGCGATGTCCTCCTCCCGCTGCCGGGGCAGGGCCAGCATCAGATCCAGCGACAGCGCCGCGATTCCCGCCCGGCGGACCTGTCCGGCGGCCCGGCTCACATCCCGGGCACTGTGTTTCCGGCCCAAAAAGCGCAGCTCGCGGTCGTTGGCCGACTGCAGCCCGATGGAAACGCGATTCACCCCGCCCTCCGCCGCCCCGGCCAGAACCTCAGACAAATCGCGGGTGGGATTGGCCTCCAGCGTGATTTCCGCCCCCGGCAGCACCGGAAAGGTGCGCCGGATCCACAAAAGCAGATCGGACAGGCGCCTGCCCCCCAGCAGGCTGGGGGTACCGCCGCCCAGATACAGGCTGGACACCGGCCGGTCGGTACGGCTGCGATACGAAAGCAGGGTGCGCTTGACCGCCGCAGCATAGGCGTCCATCGCTTCTTCCTCCGCCGGGCGGGAGTAAAAATCACAGTAGGGGCATTTCCCGTCACAGAAAGGGACGTGGAGATACAGACCAAAGGGGGAGACAGTCATAAGGGGGATCCTCCTGAAACATTTCCGAACGTAGATTAGCAAAAAATATCAGCAAAATCAAGATAAAAAATGGACAAAAAGACGAAAAATTTTTGGGCATGAAAAAAGGCCCGGTTTTCGGGCCTTTCCTCCTCGGTTCTCAGGAATCGTCCTCCAGCTTCAGAACGCTCATAAATGCCTCCTGCGGCACCTCGACGGTGCCCAGCTGGCGCATGCGCTTTTTGCCCTCTTTCTGCTTTTCCAGCAGCTTCTTCTTTCGGGTGATATCCCCGCCGTAGCACTTGGCCAGTACGTCCTTGCGCAGGGCCTTCACGGTCTCGCGGGCAATGATGCGCCCGCCGATGCAGGCCTGGATCGGCACCTCGAACAGCTGGCGCGGAATTTTCTGCGACAGCTTTTCCGCCATGCGCCGCGCCCGGGGATAGGCCTTGTCCGCGTGAATGATAAACGACAGGGCATCGACGATCTCGCCGTTGAGCATGATATCCAGCTTGACCAGATTGGATTTCTGATACCCCGCCAGCTCATAGTCAAAGGAGGCATAGCCGCGGGTGCGGGATTTCAGCACGTCGAAAAAGTCGTAGATAATCTCGTTGAGCGGCAGCACATAGTGCAGATCCACCCGGTCCGCTTCGATATAGGTCATGTCCTTGTACACGCCCCGGCGCTCCTGGCACAGCTCCATAATGCTGCCCACGTATTCACTGGGGCTGTAGATATGGGCGTTGGCCATGGGCTCTTCGGCCGCGCGGATCTCGGTGGGATCGGGGTAATTGGTGGGGTTGTCGATCGAGACCACCGTGCCGTCCGTTTTCTCAATGTGATACACCACGCTCGGGGCGGTGGTGATCAGATCCAGGTTGTATTCGCGCTCCAGCCGCTCCTGGATAATCTCCATGTGCAGCAGCCCCAGAAACCCGCAGCGGAAGCCAAATCCCAGCGCCACCGAGGTCTCCGGTTCAAAGGAGAGGGCGGCATCGTTCAGCTGCAGCTTTTCCAGCGCATCGCGCAGATCGCCGTAATGGGCGCCATCCGCCGGGTACACGCCGCAGAACACCATCGGCTGGGCCGCGCGGTAGCCGGGCAGCGCCTCCCGGCAGGGGCGTCCGGCCAGAGTGACGGTATCGCCCACACGGGCTTCCCGCACGTTTTTGATGGAAGCGGCGATATAGCCCACCTCGCCGGCGGAGAGCGCCTGGGCGGGCTCGAGGGAGGTGGCGCGCATATAGCCGCACTCCACCACGGTGAATTCACTGCCCACCGCCATCATGCGGATCACATCCCCCGGATGAACGGTGCCCTCTTTTACGCGGATATAGACGATCACCCCGCGGTAGGCATCGTAATAGGAGTCGAAAATCAGGGCCTGCAGCGGGGCCTGGGGATCCCCGGTGGGGGCGGGCACATCGGCGACGATGCGCTCCATTACCTGGTCGATGTTGATCCCCTGTTTGGCGGAAATGCGGGGGGCATCCTGGGCGGGGATGCCGATCACATCCTCGATCTCCTGGGCGACGCGGTCCGGATCCGCCGAGATCAGGTCGATTTTGTTGATCACGGGCACAATTTCCAGCCCGGCATCCACGGCCAGATAGGTGTTGGCCAGTGTCTGCGCCTCAATCCCCTGCGAAGCGTCCACGATCAGAACAGCGCCCTCACAGGCGGCCAGCGAACGGGAGACCTCGTAATTAAAGTCCACATGGCCGGGGGTGTCGATCAGATTGAAAACATAGTCCTCGCCGTTTTTCGCATGATAATTCAGGGTGACGGCGTGAGCCTTAATGGTAATGCCGCGCTCCCTCTCCAAATCCATATTGTCAAGCAGCTGATCCTCCATATCCCGCAGCGCCACCGACTGGGTCTGCTCCAGAATCCGGTCAGCCAGGGTGCTTTTGCCGTGGTCGATATGGGCCACGATACTGAAATTGCGGATGTGGTCCTGTGCAACACTCAAAAAGAATCACCGGTTCCTTTCCATTTCCATAATGTCTGTACCGATCATTATACCATACCGGGGGCGCCGCTGTAAATCGGGCACCACAGAAAAAAACCGGCGGACATCCGTCCGCCGGTTGTGTCGTTTTGCAATCAATAAGAGGGGGTGTAATCCAGTACGGCGATGGGGTCGATGCGGGTGCCGTTGCTCCACAGTTCAAAGTGGAGGTGAGCCCCGTAGGAATCACCCGTGTTGCCCACATAGCCGATCACCTGCCCCTTTTGTACATACTGGCCCTTTTTGACCACCACACGGCTCATATGGGCATATTGGGTGGCATACCCGTCGCTGTGGCCGATCATCACGTGATAGCCCCAGCCATAGCCCCAGGTATCACTGGTATAGGCGGTGATCACGGTGCCGCTCTGGGCGGCCACAATGGGGGCCCCGTAGATGCCGGCGCCCACGATGTCGATGCCGCGGTGGATACGGCCGCCGCCCATCCAGCCGTCACCGACCTTCGGGAAGCCGGGCACCGGCCAGGTGTAGCCGCTGCTCTGTTCGCCGCCTCCTCCGGGAGAGGGGGCGGGGGTCGGCTGGGGATTCGGTGTGGGCGTGGGGGTCAGCTTATCCTTTTCCTCCTGCCATTGCAGCTGCAGGCGGCCCATCTCAGCCTCCATCTCAGCGTCTTCTTTTTCGTTCTGTTCCAGCTGGTTGCCGATCTCCTCCTGCCGGTTCTGCAGTTCCTTCAAAACAGACAGGCTCTCCGCCTCCAGGCTGGCCAGCTCATCCCGCTTCTGCTCCAGCGTCTGGCGCAGGGCACTGGCCTCGCGGCGGTCCTTTTCCAGAGATTCCTTTTTTTCCCGAATCGCCGAGAGTTCATCACTGACCGAGCGGATCAGCTGGCTGTCGTGCCGGGTGATGGCCGACAAAAACTGGTACTTGGTGGCAAAATCCACGATATTCTCGCTGTTGAGCAGGATTTCCAGCGTGCTGGCGTCGCCCGTCATGTACAAAACCCGCAGCCGGTCTTTCAATCGCTCGATATCCGCATTCATGGCCTGGGTGGTCTCCTCCATGGCCTGCGTTTCCTCCAAAATCCGGCTGTCCAGCTGATTGAGCTGGTCATTTACATTGTCGATCTCCTGCATGACCACTTCCTGCTGTTCCTGCAGGGTATCGTAGTATTCCTGCTGTTTTTGGGCATCCTCCCGCAGGGCCTCCAGCTTTTGCTGCAATTCCTCGTTTTCCTTCTGCAGCTGTTCCTGTTTCTGCTGCAGCTGCTGCTGTTGATTTTCGATATCCGACAGGGTGTCGGCTCCGGCACCGCCGCACAGCAGTACGGCGCACAGCAGAGCGCACAGCAGGCGATGTCTCCTTTTCCGAATTTTCACGGGGAACCTCCTTTTCCAAAATCCAACCGGTCAGCGGAAACGACCGCGATAGTTGGAATAGTATTTGTCACTGAGCAGATGCTTTTTCTTCTTCCTGCGGCCGGACCGGCTCTGATAACGCCGCCGTCCCGTGGAACGCCGTGCGCCGGAGCGGTTGCTGAGCAGCACGATGATCACAACCAGAACCCCCAGGCCGATGCAGACCCAGGCGATGATCCCCAGCAGGTTCAGCCGGCTGTTGTCCGGATTCTCCACGCTGCCGGAGATCCCGGCGTCCTCATCCAGAATATCAACGGGGGAAGAGGCGGCGGAGGAAACGGCGGAGGAGGATTCCTCCTGTGCAAGAACGGCCGAACTCTCCGATGAACTCTCCTCCGAGCTCTCCGAGCTGCCGGGGTCCGTAAAGGCATCCGGGGCCGGAGTGGGGGTGGCCGGTTTGGGTGTGGCAGTGGGTTGGGCAGAGGACTCCGGCTTCGGCGTTGCCGTGGGTGTGGGTGTGGGCGTGGGTTTCGCCGTGGGCTTTGGCGTAGGGGTCGGAGTCGGTTTGGGCGTGGGGGTCGGAGTGGGGTCCGGCTCGGGTGTGGGATCCGGTTCAGGGGTCGGGGTCGGGTCCGTCTCCGGGTCCGAGGGATCGGTGGTTTCTCCTTCCCCTTCGGTATAGGGCACCGGGTCGTTTTCCGCCGTGGTCTGGGCCGAAACGGACAGGAACGACGTATAAACAAGCAGCGTGGCTGCCAGCAACAGCAAAACGCGTTTTTTCGTTTTCATAAAAAGGAACCCCCTTGGGCAAGAATAGAGAAAGCAAAAGGGCCTGTTATCAAACCATACACTGTCATTATATCATTCCTATAGAAGGTTGACAACCGACAAAAAATTGAATTTTTTGCAAAGAAACGGCAAAAAGTGACGGAAAAAACGGGCCCTGCTTTTTCACCGATTTCACCGGTTTATCCACTTCTCCACAAAGGGGAGTCCCCCGTGCCCGGCACAGGGATCGGGCCGGTTCGCCGGAATGAGACGGTATCCCGCAGGAAATGAATTACTTCCTGTAATTTTTTATCCACATATTCCACTGAGTTGTTCACAAAATTACCCAGCCCGCTCCCGTCCCAATCGGGCACGGAGAAGGAAAACGAGCGGCCGAACCCCTCAATGGTGCATATCCACTCATTTCCCTGATGTTCCGCCTGCCATAGTGGCAGGTTTTCCCCCAGCATGGTGCTGCGGCAGGCGGTATCCACCGTGTAAAAGCCCCACACGAGGAAAAGAAAAAGCAAGAGAAAAATACACAGAGCACCGGAGGAGCGCCTCTTTTTTCGGATTTGTGCCATCGATTTATCCTCCCGGCTGAAATACTGGGAGTATCGTGGCCGGAATGGGGAGAAATTATACGGAAAGAGCCGGGACTGAAAGCCCGGACTGCCCGAAGGAAGATCAGGCTTCGTTTAAGGTGTCGATCAGAATTTCGGCGAACAGCCGGCCGGTCAGACAGGCCTCTTCGATGGTGTTGCCGCTGGTGCCGAATTCCACCAAAAGGGAGCAGGGGGTGAAATTTTCGTTATAAACCCGCTCCAGAAAATACAGCGGGCGGGAGAGCCCCGGGTACATTTCGTCCGTTTTCTGCTGCAGCGACAGGCCAAACTGGAGATTTTTCTGCCAATCGGGGAACTGCAGCGACGGATCAGCCCCACACCCGCAGATAATCATGAACTGGGCCGCCTTCTGCCCGTTTACCTCGGTGACGGTTTTCAAAAGATTCCCGTCGCTGTCGGTGAGGGAATCGCGGTGGACATCCAGCGTCAGGCACAGCGTGGGGTAAGCCTCCAGATTTTTCCGGATGGTTTGGGCCGAGCGGTCGTAGCTGCCGGTGTACGCCGGGGAATCATGGATGGTGGTGTCGTGGATGACCCCATACCCGGCCCGGCGCAGCGCCCCGGCAATTTCCTCTCCCACGGCCACGACGGTTTCATCGGGATCCATACTGCGCATGGATTCGTCCCCATAGCACCAGTCGTTTCCCGTGGTCTGATAGGATTCGGTGGTATGGGTGTGATAGATCAGGATGACCGGGGTCCCGTCCCGGGGAATCTCGGCATCAAAGGCATCCGCCTGCGCCTGATAGTCGATTCCCTCGGTGCCCGAGCGGTCCAGAATGCGGAAACCATTGGTGGTGCTCCCCAGAATCTGGGTTTCCCGGATGGTCTGTGTCTCCCGGTCCGGATCCGGGGTGGTCAGGGGCAGGGGGGAATTTTCGGGGGAAGGCGAGGGAGTGGACGAGGGGAAAACCTCGCCCTGGGGATCGGAGACGGAAGGGGAGGGTGCCCCCTCCTCCGGCAGGCTCTGGGAAGCGGACTGCGGCAGATATAAAGATACCGAGGCCCGCGACAGGGTGGAGAGCAGGTCCTGCGTCAGGGGGCTGAAGGTCAGGCATACGCAGCCGATGGCCACCAGCACGCTGCATACCGACAGCCCGTGAACGAGAATCCGGCCGGCCCCTGTGTGATTTTTGCTGCGGAACTTTTTCTTCATCATACGGTTTCCCCTTTCCCACTCCTGTCCCAAAAACGTATGCGGGAAAAAAAGAAAATATGAAAGCGCCCGTCTCCCCAAAGGAGGGAGCCGGGCGCGAAAAGAGAGCGATTCTGTCAGGAACCGGATTCATGGAAAAGGGCCGGGTGCAGGCGGCTGTAGTGAAAGATCATCTGCTGGGCAATCCCGGCGTATGGGCCGAAATCCTCCGGCTTTTTTCCCGGGAACCATTTTTCCATGGCCCGGAGCATCCACACGTCCAGGGGAAAAGCCTCCAGCCGATGGCAGCCGTATAAAAGCACGCACTCGGCCACTTTCGGCCCCACGCCGTGGATCTGCTGCAGCATCTCCCGGGCCTGGGGCAGGGGCAGGGTGCAGCAGGATACCGGATCCACCTGGCCGCCGGTGACCAGCCGGGCGGCGGACAGCAGATATTTGGCGCGGAATCCGGCGCGCAGAGGGGCCAGATCCTCCAGCGAACAGGCGGCGAGCCGCTGCGGGGTGGGGAAATCAAAGCCGCCGCCGGGCAGCGGTTCCCCCAAAAGGGCACAGAACCGGTCGATAATCCCGCAGATACGGGGGATATTATTATTCTGCGAGAGAATAAAGGAACACAGTGCCTCCCACGGATCCTGCCGGAGTATCCGGATCCCGCCGGCGCAGGCGGCCGCCTCACACAGAAGGGGCGAAAAAGCGGAGAGCTGCCGGATAATGGCCGGATAATCGGTATCCAGATCGAGATAATCCCGCCATACCCGGTCAAACTCCTCCGGCCCGCAGGAGAGCAGGAGGGTATCCCCCTGCCGGGTTACAGTCAGCGCATGGTGCCGGGCAATACCGCGGAAAACGCCGGGCTGCGGCTGGGAGAAACGGAAGCACTGGCCGCACTGGAACGTGGCCGCCGGGTCAAAGAGCAGGGGCAGCGTGACCATCAGCGATTTTTCTCGTCGGCCTTGGCCGTATCCTGCACTTCACGGCTGGTCAGATAGCGGATAGACCGCTCGATGGAATCCCGGGAGTTCCCCCAATCGCCCCCGTTGTTGCGATAGTCAAACATCCGGCAGAAATGCGTCACATCCCCGTTGACCTCTTTCAGATAGCCGCGGGAGAGGGAATAGACCACTTCGAAGAAAGCGGCGGCATCCTTCTTCCCCAGCTTCTGGCCGGCGTGCAGCAGAGTGCGGCAGTGGGGCAGGCACACATACGGTTGTCCGGCGAAAAGCGCGCGGAATTCCGGATCCTTCTGCCACATGGCCACCACCGTGCTGTTCAGGTGCTCCATGTTTTTTTCGATGTTTTCACAGATAAAGCAGCTCTTCCCCCGGCGGTCGATTGCGGGAATCACCTTTTTGGCGGCCTGCTTGGCGTCGGGTCGGGCATCGCCGAAAACCTCCTCGTCGATCTCGTGCAGCAGGCTCTCCAGAATCAGGGCCACGGACAAACGGCTTCCGCGCTGGAGAATCTGCCGGAAATGCTCCTCACAGAAACCCTGGCGGTTGGTCTCGATGCGCACATCGGGTTCCATCATGGCGGCGCCGGTGATATATGTGGCCATGCGGTCCTCCAGCATATCGCGCATCCGGCACAGGGGACAGCCGTCCCTGGGTTCAAATACTTCATGAATCGGAATGGTGCAGATATCTTCACGCATAGGGGATTCCTCCGTTTTTTATAAAATACAGGGTCTGTCCGGTCTTCTTCCGCCCGGCGGCGGAAAGACTTATTAAAATCATTATACCACATCAGGTGCAGAGCGCTCAAGAAGGGAAAGAAAATCTACAAATTGTAAAGATAAAACAGATTTTTTTGCTTCGCGGATATCAATGATTCCGGCAGATACCGCCG
>JBJEQH010000030.1:0-4446 GCA_051881655.1 Candidatus Heritagella sp.
TGCCATGCTGGCAAAGGAAACACCGAACATATAGTCCGGCATGTGCAGGGAGGTGAACAGCTTGGGGGTAAAGGGATGGGCGATATTCGTGACAATTTCCAGCGGGATGACCCACATAAGCAGGCGGAAAAACGCCTGATTGGTGGAATAATCGGCGGCATTCTTTTTGGTTTTCAAGGGCGTGTGTCTCCTTTATGGTAGGTTATGAGAGCCCATGCGGGCCATCTGCTGCTGGAGCAGCTGCTGCAGGCAATCCGCAGCGCCGTCCTCTTCGCAGGAAAAATCGGTGACGAGATGGGCAGCGCGCCTGGCCTCGGGGGTGCCGTTTTTCATCGCGGCCGAGAGCCCGGCGGTCTGCAGCAGTTCGATATCGTTTCCGTTGTCTCCCATCGAGAACACCTGGGACAAAGGGATATTCAGTACCTCGCACAGATGGCGCAGGCCGTCGCCCTTATGGCAGCCCAGACGGTTAATTTCCATATTGTCGTCCACCGAAGAAACCGGGGTGACGTCCCCGGCTGCACGCATCCGTTCCCATAGTTCTGTCCGCTGGGAAAGAGGGAGGAAGGGCAGGTTAATTTTTTCCACCGCTTTTTTCTCTTTTTCCAGAAGAGCGGGCAGGTTCTTTTCAATCCGATAGGACTTGGTTACAAACAGTCGCTTGCTCGCCGGTATGCCGTAATAAGCCGGTCCTTTTTCAAATGTGGCCGCGTCGATCCAGGCCTGTCCCTGGATATAGCATTCTACCCAGAGATCCCGGGCGATGAAGAAACGCACCAGTTCGGCAGCCCTGTCCGGGGAAATGAGGTTGCTGTACAGGCAGCGGCCTCTTTGAAGATCATAGACCCCTGCGCCATTGGAAGTGATCGCATAACGCAGAAAAGGCAATTCGGTCAGGCAGGGCGGCAGAAACGTGAACATACGGCCGGTGGCCGGAACCGGGAGAATTCCCAGCCCGGCGGCCTGCTCCAGCATGGCGCGCGCCTTTTCTGACAAAACGGAGTGCCGCTGCAGAAGGGTACCGTCCAAATCAAAGGCGATCATGCGGCAGAAAAAGGATGATGGAAAAACCATAAGAAATTTTCCTCCAAGAAAAAATGCAGGATTATTATAGCACACCGGATCTCTTTTTGACAGAGGAAAGGGAAAACTCCCGTATTATAAAAACTTTCTCCAGTCAAAAGACCGCAGACACCTTTGAGGGTGCCCGCGGTCTTTTTTATCAGAATCTATCTCCGGATAAGGGGAAGAACAGACGATCAGCCCATCACAACCGCAACGTCATGATGGCCCTCTCCGCAATCGGGAATCACATTTCCTTCGATGGCCTTTCCGTCCACGACCACCGAGGCGACACCCTTCTGCACGCCGTTGGGGTTTTCCACACGGATGGTGTACTCACCGCCGCGCCATTTACGTTCAACAGTAAATCCGGCATTGTCCGACGGGATGCAGGGATCAATCATCAGCCCATCGTACTGGGGTTTTACGCCCAACAGGTGCTGGGAGACGTTAAAGAATGTCCAGGCAGCCGTACCGGTCAGCCAGCTGTTTTTCGCTTCGCCCGGTTTGGCGGATTCCTTGCCGGCGATCATCTGGGGATATACATACGGCTCTGTACGGTGGATTTCGCTGATATCCTCGAGATAGGCCGGGCAGGTCTTGCGATAGACCTCAAAAGCCTTGTCACCACGGCCAATAACGGTCTCGGCGATGGAAATCCAGGGATTGTTGTGGCAGAAAATACCGCCGTTCTCCTTGTAACCGCAGGGGTAGGAGGAGATCTCGCCCAGATTCAGGTAATATTGCTTGTAAGCCGGCCAGTTCAGAACCGTACCGTATTCACAGTCGAGCAGCTCGTGGACGGAATCCAGGGCTTTTTCAGCCAGTCCTTCTTCCACGCCGATTCCCGCCATTACGCAGAAACCGTTGCTCTCGATGAAGATTTTGCCTTCCTCGCACTCGTGAGAACCGATCTTCTTTCCGAATGCATCGTAGGCGCGCACAAACCAGGCGCCATCCCAACCGGCATCCAGCGTGGCCTTATACATCTCTTCGATTTCACGGTGTGCATAGTCCGCTTCTTCGGTCAATCCAGTGCGGCGGCACAGTTCTTCGTATTCGCGGCCGATCATGACAAACATACCCGCGATAAACACCGATTCGGCCACACCACTCTCAAAGTTCGAGCAGGTCTGGAACGATTCGCCGGGGGTATCCGAGAAGCAGTTCAGATTCAGGCAGTCGTTCCAGTCGGCCCGGCCGATCAGCGGCAGACCGTGGGGGCCCTTGTGATTGACAACGTGGTCGAACGAGCGCTTCAGATGGACCATCATCGTCTGCGCTTTGCTGGCATCGCAGTCAAAGGGAACCATTTCATCCAGAATCGTCCAGTCACCGGTTTCCTTGATATAGGCAGCCACGCCGAAAATCAGCCACAGCGGGTCATCGTTAAAGCCGCTGCCCACATCCATGTTACCCTTTTTGGTCAGGGGCTGATACTGATGGTAGCAGCTGCCGTCCTCGAACTGGGTGGCGGCGATATCCATAATCCGCTCGCGGGCGCGGGAGGGGATCAGATGCACAAAGCCCAGCAGATCCTGGGTGGAATCCCGGAATCCCATGCCGCGGCCAATGCCGGATTCGAAATAGGAGGCGGAACGGGACATATTAAAGGTGACCATGCACTGGTACTGGTTCCAGATATTTACCATCCGGTCCAGTTTTTCGTCGCTGCTCTGCACATGGTAATTCGACAGCAGATCATCCCAGTAATCATGCAGCTCCTGCAGAGCAGCGTCGACCTGTTCATCCGTCTGGAAATGGGACAGCAGTTCATTGGCCGGGGCCTTATTGATAACCCCCAGGCTCTCCCATTTCTGATCCTTCGGATTCTCGCAGTATCCGATCACAAAAATGTAGCTCTTTTCCTCACCGGACTGCAGGGTGCAGGAGAGGCTGTGGGATCCAATCGGTGCCCATCCATGGGCAATGCTGTTGCGGCTCTTTCCCTCAAAAACGGCGTCCGGACGATCAAAGCCGTTGTAAAGCCCCATAAAGGTCTCACGGTCCGTATCAAATCCGTCTACCTCTGCGTTCACGGAGAAAACAGCGTAGTGATTCCGGCGCTCGCGGTATTCAGTTTTGTGGTAAATGGTGCTTCCGATCACTTCCACTTCGCCGATATTGTAGTTGCGCTGGAAATTGGTCATATCATCAAACGCATTCCACAGGCAGAACTCGATGAAAGAGAAAAGCTGAATCTTCTTTTCCGACGTTCCCTCGTTTTTCAGCGTAACCCGATGGACTTCACAGGTGTGGTGCAGGGGAACAAAAGAAGTCTGTTTCACAGACAGGTTGTCTTTCTTCGAGGAGATTACCGAATATCCCATACCGTGACGGCATTCATACGAATCAAGGTCGGCTTTTACCGGAAGCCAGCCGGGGGTCCACACACTGTTTCCGTCTTTCACATAGAAATACCGTCCGCCTGCATCCGTGGGTACATTATTGTAACGATAACGGGTTAAGCGGAGCATACGGGCGTCTTTATAAAAACAATATCCACCCGATGTGTTAGAGAACAGACCAAAGAAATCTTCGCTTCCCAAATAGTTAATCCAGGGGTACGGAGTGTCCGGGCGGGTAATCACATACTCCCGGGCAGCATCATCAAAATGACCAAAACGCATTGAAATTTCCTCCCAGTATTAGAGATTAAGGACAAGCATTTTTATGTAAGTTGTCCATACTTATCATACAGCAAATATGGAACTTTTTCAACAGGAAATCGAGGATTCCTGAGGAAAAGAAGCAAGAAATTCCTGGAGTATTTCCCTGGAAAACACGAATGTGTAAGTATTTTGAATGATTTTTTTATGAAACTATCGACTTTTTCAGGAAGTATGCTATAATTAGAAAAAGTCTGTTTTGAAATCAGACATTTGAAAGGCAGAGAGAGACCATGCTGGAAAAAATCGATTTATCGAAAAAGATGGATAAAAAGAAGGAAAAACAGGTTTATGAGCGGGAAAGTGCACGGCTGGCTGTTCTGCAGCGGGCCTGTAAAGCGGCCGGAATCCCGGTTATGATTGTTTTCGAGGGTTTGGGTGCTTCGGGGAAGGGGACCCAGATTAACCGATTGATTCAGGCGCTGGATCCGCGCGGCTTTGTAGTACATGCGGTCAACAAGGAGAGCGAAGAAGAGGCCATGCACCCGTTTTTGTGGCGCTTCTGGACAAAAATTCCACCCAATGGCCAGATAGCTGTTTTTGACCGCAGCTGGTACCGTACGGTGTTGACGGACCGCTTTGAAAAGCGCACGCCGGAAAAGGCATTGCCGCAGGCCTTTGAGGATATCCGCAGCTTTGAGGAGCAGCTGACCAGCGGCGGCTATGTGATTATTAAGCTGTTTTTGTATATCAGCCGGGAAGAACAGAAAAAACG
>JBJEQH010000031.1:0-4428 GCA_051881655.1 Candidatus Heritagella sp.
AGGCAGTTCATGGAGTTGGCCGTGTACATACCGCTGCAGCAGCCGCAGGTGGGGCAGGTGTGCTCCTCGTACTCATGCAGCTCTTTTTCGCCGATCTTTCCGGCCGCATAGGCGCCCACCGCCTCGGAGGCACCGGAGAAGCTGGTACGGCAGCCGTTGACCCGGCCCGCCAGCATGGGACCGCCGGAGACGAAAATGGTGGGAATGTTCAGACGGGCCGCGGCCATCAGCAGGCCGGGCACGTTTTTGTCACAGTTGGGGACCATCACCAGCGCATCGAACCCATGGGCCAGGGCCATGCACTCGGTACTGTCGGCGATCAGGTCGCGGGTCACCAGGGAATACTTCATCCCCGCGTGGCCCATGGCAATACCGTCGCACACCGCGATGGCCGGGAACATGATGGGCGTTCCCCCTGCCATGGAGACACCGGTTTTCACCGCTTCCACAATCTTATCAATATTCATATGGCCGGGTACAATCTCGTTTTGGGAACTGACAATGCCCACCAGCGGGCGGCGGATTTCCTCATCCGTAAAGCCCAGGGCCTTAAAAAGGGCACGATGGGGCGTATTCTCGGGCCCCTGCAGAATGCTCTCACTTTTCAGCATATCTTCTTTCCTCCTTAGCATCTCTTTCCTGCCGGCGCGGACTGTTCCAAAAAAACAGGCGGGCAGCGGCTCCTTTCATTATAAAAAGCCGCCGCCCGTCTGTCAAGAACCGCACCCCCGCTGTTTTACCGATTCCCATGCGGAAAAACAGCGGCACCGTCCTTTTTCCTCATTCTTTTCCCATCTGCTGCCGGGTACCCTTAATCAGCGGCGAGATATGCTTATAGAGAAGGAAGGTCAGCAGCACATCGCACAGCCCCTTCACCAGGGTAAACGGCATGTTAAAAATGACCAATGCCTGGAACAGGTTGGTCACCCCGGGCAGGATCGCCTGGTACATGCCCATGATGACCTCCATGGACATCAGCAGGCTGTAAGCGGGATACACTAAAAAGTAGTTGGTCAGCACACTGCCCAGCGCCATGACCAGGGCCCCCGTGAGCGAAGCACCCAGCGCGCCCCGGCGGGTGCGCCAACGGTTATAGATCAGGCCGGCGGGCACCACGAACAGGCATCCCAGGATGAAATTGCACAGCTCACCCACGCCGCCGGTGGTGGTGCTGAATACATTCACCAGATTTTTCACCAGGCACACCACCACGCCCGAGACCGGCCCCATGGAAAACGAGGCGATCAGCGCCGGCAGCTCGGAGAATTCGAGCTTTAAGTAACTGGGCATCAGCGGGACGCTGAACCCCAGAAACATCAGGACCGTTGCCACCGCCGACAGCATGGCAGTCATCACCAGTTTGCGCACATTCACGCGTTTTGTTCCGTTCTGCATAAAAACGACTCCTTAGTAAAATTTTCTCCGAAGGAATACGGCAGGCAGAACTTTCTCCCATACAAAAAGCCCCGGATCGAAAACCGATCCGGGGCTTTTACCCAAATGGAATGCACAGGACAGAAAGCGGGGCCCTTCCCCCTTTTTCCATCCCTTGCACAGAATTCCGCACAGGTATTCTTCTCTCATCCAGACTGTACTGTCGGCCCCGGAATTCAACCGGGTCGGCCTTCTCCGTCAGGAGACAGGTTCGCGGGCTATACCGCCGGTAAGGAATTTCACCTTGCCCCGAAGATTTCGCCTTTTATTGTATGCGGCTCCTGTCATTTTGTCAAGTGCTTTCTCACCAGCCCTGTTTCTTCAGGTACTCGCGGCTCATGGCGATGGCCTCCAGCGGGGGGCGCTCATCCGAGGCGTCCTGCTCGACCACGACCCACTTGGCACCGGCATCCAGAGACGCCTGCAGGATCGAGGGGATGTCCTGCTGGCCGTACCCCACGGGCATAAAGCCAAAGGTTTTCTCTTCGGCTTCGCCGTTTCCGTCGTCTTTGATGCCGATCAGCTCGTACATTTTCCCGCTCTTGCCCTCTTTTTTCCAGAAGTCCTTCAGATGGACCACCGGGGCGCGGCCCGTGTACTTGCGCACATAGTCGGCGGGATTCTCACCGGCCACGTTCACCCAGCAGGTGTCGATCTCGGTCTGCAGACGGTCGGCCGGAACCGTTTTATACAGATAGTCCAGCGCATACATGCCGTCGATTCTGGTCTGGAACTCGAAATCGTGGTTGTGGTACATCAGCACGATCCCATGGCGGTTGCAGCATTCGCCGATCCGGTCAATGGTTTCCACCACCTTGGGGAATTCCTCGGTACCGGGGCGGTATTCAGGGGTCAAGTACGGAACCGCAATGTACTGGCAGCCAATCGTCTCGTAATCGCTGACGACCTTCTCCATATCGGCGGCCAGCTCGACATACGGCACATGGGCCGACAGCGGCACCAGGCCCGCTTCGCGGATGGCATCGCGCACCTGCTCGGGAGTCAGGCCGTACAGTCCGGCCAGCTCAACGCCGTCATAACCCATTTCCTTAATTTTCTTCATGGTGCCGGCAAAATCCTTTTCGGCATCCCCCCGCACAGAATACACCTGTACGCCGACGGGCAATGTTTTGCTCACAAAAACTCCTCCTGTCATGCGGGCACAGTACGGCCCCGAAAAGAGAGGCAGCCGTTCCTTCCCGTTTCCTGTTTTATGCAAATCACTCCGGTATACGCCCCGGGCCATCTGCTCTTTTTTATTATAGCCAAAGGGAGAGGAAGACACAAGCCCTTTCCCCCGGAAATCCAGTCCTTCTTTTTTGTGCTTATATTACATTCTATAATATATTTTTCCAAATTTCCCCTAAAACAACTTTGATTCCTTCTTTACAATCTATTCTAACACTGATATAATTAACATAAATACACGCAGAAAAGGGAAATTGACGATATCTTTTCTTCTTTTTTTCCTTTATTTTTTCATTGTGACTAAATTTGTTTCCTTTTTCGGTCGCAGTACTTATTATACTTCGAACTGGGATTTTCAGTTCGATCAAAGGACGATTATTTATGAAAAAAGAGAGAAAGCGAAAAAAGGCGAAGAAATCCGCCGAACAGCCAGTCATGAAAGCAGAAACCGGGGATACACTGGCACAGGAAATCTGTGCCCTGCAGCTGTTCAGTGAGGAACTGGGTGCTAAATGGCGCATACATGTGCTGTGGGCGTTGCATGATGGCAACGGCTGCCGCTACAGCATGGTGAAAACCCGAATTCCCGGTATTACGGACATGATGCTGACCCAAAGTCTGAAAAATCTGCAGCGGTACGGGTATATATCCCGTGAACAGTTTTCCGAATCGCCGCCCCGGGTGGAGTATCAGATTACGGATCTGGGAAAAACAGTGCTGCCCCTTCTTTCCGGTATGATCGAGTGGGAAAAGAAAAACAGACCGGAGCGCTTTTTGGAAAGCCAGCAGTCTGCTGCGCAGCCATGAGAAAAACAGTCCGCTCTTTGCGGGCTTTTTTTGCTTTTTTCCCGGTTGGGGCTTTTCAAAACGGAAATTATGCATTACAATAGGAGTAAGAATCTGAACTTTTTCGAAGGAGGATTTATCCATGCTCGTATCCGCAAAGGACATGCTCACCAAGGCTTTTGAGGGCCATTATGCGGTGGGCCAGTTCAACATCAACAACCTCGAATGGACCAAAGCCATTCTGCAGACCGCTCAGGAGTGCAACTCCCCTGTGATCCTCGGTGTTTCCGAGGGCGCCGGTAAGTATATGTGCGGTTTCAATACCGTGGCGGCCATGGTCAACGGCATGATCGAATCGCTGGGCATCACCGTTCCGGTGGCCCTGCACCTGGATCACGGCACGTATGAGGGCGCCAAGAAGGCCATGCAGGCCGGCTTCTCCTCCATTATGTTCGACGGATCCCATTATCCGATCGAAGAGAATGTGGAGAAAACCAAAGAGCTGGTTACCATTACCAACTACCTGGGTCTGTCCCTGGAGGCGGAAGTGGGCGCCATCGGCGGTGAGGAAGACGGCGTTGTCGGCGGCGGCGAAGTGGCCGATCCCGCCGAGTGCAAGATGATCGCCGATCTGGGCGTAACCATGCTGGCTGCCGGTATCGGCAACATCCACGGCGTGTACCCCGAGAATTGGCAGGGCCTGCGCTTTGATGCGCTGGAGAAGATCAAGGAAGCCGTTCCCGGTATGCCCCTGGTTCTGCACGGCGGCACCGGTATCCCGGACGAAATGGTCAAGAAGGCCATCTCCCTGGGCGTATCCAAGGTCAACGTGAACACCGAATGCCAGTTGGTCTTCCGCGATGCCACCCGCGCTTATGTCGAGGCGGGCAAGGATCAGCAGGGCAAGGGCTTTGACCCCCGCAAGCTGCTGGCCCCCGGCACGCAGGCCATCAAGGAGAAGGTCAAGGAGAAGATGGAGCTGTTCGGTTCCGTCAACAAGGCCTGATTTCCTCCCTCTTT
>JBJEQH010000032.1:0-4422 GCA_051881655.1 Candidatus Heritagella sp.
GTAACTAAGGTGCCAGTTCATGTCCGCTTCGAACACATTGATCAGCCAGAATACCTCCTGCAGGGAGATCTTCTCCGTCCCCTGCCCGGTGCTGCTCTCCAGAATCCGCTGGGTCAGCGCACTGTAAAAATATTTTGTCAGGGTTATGCAGATCCCCTGCTTGATCCCCTGTTTCAGGGCCACCGGATCCTTGCAGGGGCCGTAGACCTCCTCATAGGCCGCCAGAAAATCCTCGCGCTCCAGCTGTACATAGTCGATGGCGTACAGCAGGTCGATCAGCTCTTCCCGCTCTTCGGGGGTAGAGGCCTGGAACAGGGAGAAAATCGCTTCGGGATCGTTCGTGTACTGGCAGAATTCCACATCCTGCCCCACCGTTCCGGGCCGGATGGCCGCAATCATCTCCAGCGGCTTTAAGTAGCCGACCATATTGGTGTATACCACCGCCTCGGTGCAGCCGTATTCCCGCATCACATTCAGTTCGGCCGCCGCCTCGTACAGCCAGCGCCAGTGCAGGGAATTAACCGCCAGCTCATCCCAGTATTCACAGCACCCGATCGCCGTATAGCCGGGCTGGTCCGCCCGGGGGCAGGCGCGCTGGAAAATATGCTGGATCTCGTGGCAGTAGGTCCGGTCCGCCGCCTGCTCCCCCTGCAGCGTTTCAATCTGCTTTTCGTCCACCAGCATACAGCCGTCCGATGTCACCATGGCGTTGATCACCGTGCCGCCCGGGTTTTTCTCGGGAGACGCGCTGTCAATCCCCACGATGGTCAGATCCGCCAGCGCGCATCCGATGCGGATCCGGTCTTCCTTCTCCATATTCGAACCGGCCCGGGTCAGCTCCGAAACAATCAGCGAGCAGATGTGGCGCACCAATTCATCCGGCAGGGCGTACACCTGGGGATCCTCCGCGAGATACGCCCGGTTATTCTCCTGAACCGTCCGGTACAGGGTCTCGGCGGTGGGAATCCGGCCATCGGGGCACAGAGTAGCCTCATGGGAACAGACCGTCGGGGAATGGGACTCAGCCATAGCCATCGCCTGATCCAGGGCATACAGCTCGCTGTACTCGTATTTTGTGGAATCGGCATCCAGAAAATCCAGGAAGCGCTGGGCGGCGGCGGGATCGACGGTGATTTCCACCGGCGTGTAGTCGCCGGTCTCCAGCCGGCGGTCGGCGTTATCCGTCTCCTTCGACCCGACAAAAAGGTCGGCGATTTCCGGGGTGATCACCGTATCGAGCCCCATATCGCTCAAGTCGTACAGCAGACGGTTGCAGGAATCCGCCACCCGACCGATTTCTTCCGTTTCGGGTTGGGGATCCGGCTGCGGGGTTTCCACGGGCAGGGACGGCTCCTCATAGAGAGAATCCTCCCGGGGGAGAGAGAACTGCCGCCCTACACTGCATCCGGACAGCAGCAGGGAGAACGCGAGGAAAAGAGAGAAAAGGGACAGACGCCGTTTTCGCATGGTGGTTCCTTCCTTTCGATGATTTCCCCGCCGAAGAACCGGCGGAACAGCGGACAGAAAACGGGATTTTATAAAAAAACCGGGATGCGTTTCCATCCCGGAATTTTTTGAAGTTTTTCAGGAAAGGGCCGCCGGCTGCTCCTCTTTTGCCTCTTCTTCGGGGGGCGGCAGCGGAACCACCTTCTTTTTCACCGTCATGCCCTCATATTTCAGCTTGAACTGCACACGGCCGAGAAATTCCTTCTGGCAGCGGCGGCAGAAAAAGCGGGCGCGGAAGGTCTTGTTGTGGAGCTGCCAGCGCTCCATCCGCCGGGCCACACCGCCGCACTCCTCGCAGCGGAACATCAAATCCCGGCGCCGGATCAGCGGATGCTGCAAATCGGTGATAATGGTGGTCTTAAACCGCATCCGGTCGTAGAATTCCTGCCGGTCGGCATTCTGGATATAGGGCGCCATCGAGCCCGGGGCGCCGCCGGGCACCCATACCCTGCGCAGGCACGCCAGCGACAGCAAGCTGTCGTCCAGCGCCCGGTGATGATCGAACTCGCTCTCGTCAATGCCCAGCTTTTCCGCCGCGGTGGACAGGCCCATCTGCTGGCCGCCCGTCTCCCCCATGCGATCCTGGCAGTACACCTGCAGATCCACATAGCGGTGCAGGAACGGAATTTTTTCGCTATTGGAAAAATACAGGCTGTTCTCAATCAGGGTGAGAATGTCCGACGTCCCCCAGGTGAGGATGACCGCCTGCCCCGCCCAGCGGCGGAACCGGCTGACCACCTGCATAAACGGCATTCCCCCCACCAGCTCCTCGTTGGTGATATTGGTGAGGGAGCGCACCTTCCCGCTGATCTTTTTTCCCACCTGCGGGCGCACCAGGGCGCTGAACGTATCGAGAACCTGCAGGTTTTCATCCGCCTTTACAGCGCCAAATTCAATAATTTCATTGATAAATCCTCCGCGGCGCCGGCTGTATGCGGCATTCCACTCCAGATCGAGAATGATATACTCCATGGACACTCTCCGAATGTGCGATTATTTTTTGCGGCTGGCCTGCTTCATGCGCTGTTCCTTGTTGAGGATCATCTTGCGCATCCGGATGCTCTTGGGGGTGACCTCGACCAGCTCGTCATCCGCGATGAATTCCAGCGACTGCTCCAGGCTGAGAATCGTGGGGGGCGTCAGCTTCAGCGCCTCGTCCGAGCCGGAGGCGCGGGTGTTGGTGACGTGCTTTTTCTTGCACACGTTCACCGTGATATCCTCGTTTTTCGGGGAAGCGCCGACGATCATGCCCTCGTACACCTCCACGCCGGGCCCGATGAACATCCGGCCGCGGTCCTGGGCATAGAACAGGCCGTACCCGGTGGATTCCCCGGTTTCATGGGCAATCAGCGAGCCCTGCTGGCGCTGCTGAATATCCCCCTTATACGGCTCGTAGCAGTCGAACACATGGTTCATAATGCCGTTGCCATTGGTATCGGTCATAAATTCGGACCGGTAGCCCATCAGCCCGCGGGACGGGATGCGGAACTCCAGATGGGTCTCCCCGTTCTCCCGCGTGCCCATATTGACCAGCTCGGCCTTGCGGCTTCCCAGCTTCTCCATTACGGCGCCCACATAGTTCTCCGGCACCTCGATCATCAGAAGCTCGATGGGCTCGCACAGCTTGCCGTTGATGGTTTTGTAGATCACCGTGGGGCTGGATACCTGGAACTCATAGTTCTGGCGGCGCATCTGCTCAATCAGGATGGACAGGTGCAGCTCGCCGCGGCCGGATACCTTGAAGGTATCGGTGGAGTCGGTCTCCTCCACGCGCATGGCCACATTGGTCTCGACCTCTTTCATCAGCCGGTCCCGCAGGTTCCGGGAGGTGACATATTTGCCCTCCCGCCCGGCGAAGGGGCTGTTGTTGACCATAAACATCATGGACACCGTGGGCTCGTCAATCTTGACAAACGGCAGGGGCTCCACGCACTCGGGAGAGCAGGCGGTCTCGCCGATATTCAGATCGGTAATGCCCGAAACGGCCACCAGATCGCCCAGGGCGGCCTCTTCGCATTCCACGCGCTTGAGGCCCTGGAATTCGTACAGCTTGGTAATGCGTACGTTGCGGTTGGTGCCCTCGTTGGTACACAGCACCATGGAATCGTTCACATGGATGTGGCCGCGCTCCACACGGCCGATGCCGATGCGCCCCACATAGTCGTCATAATCCACATTGGAGAACAGCACCTGGGCCGGGCCGTTCAAATCCCCCTGGGGGGCCGGAATGTTCTCGATAATCGCATCGAAAACCGGCTTCATATCCGTGCCCGGCGTGTGCGCGTCCAGACTGGCATACCCGTCACGGGCCGAAGCGTACACCACCGGGAACTCCAGCTGGTCGTCGTTGGCGCCCAGCTCGATGAACAGATCCAGCACCTCGTCCACCACTTCCTCCGGACGGGCGCCGGGGCGGTCGATCTTATTGAGCACCACCACGGGCTTCTTCCCCAGGGCCAGCGCCTTCTTCAGCACAAACCGGGTCTGGGGCATACAGCCCTCAAAGGCGTCCACCAGCAGCAGCACGCCGTCCACCATCATCAGAATCCGCTCAACCTCGCCGCCGAAATCGGCATGGCCGGGAGTATCCACAATATTGATGCGCACGCCGTTATACATAACCGCCGTGTTCTTGGAAAGGATGGTGATGCCGCGCTCGCGCTCCAGATCATTGCTGTCCATCACGCGGTCCACCACCGCCTCGTTCACGCGGAACACGCCGCTCTGCCGCAGCAGCTGGTCCACCAGGGTGGTCTTGCCGTGGTCAACGTGTGCGATAATGGCCACATTGCGTAAATCATTTCTTACATCCATGTTCTATCACTCGGTCCTTCATCTGAAAATTTAAACGGTCTCATCACAAACGCTAATTATTATAGCACTTCCCGGCCTTTTTGTGAAGGTAAGGGACCAGCA